>CACXED010000287.1 GCA_902766575.1 uncultured Ruminococcus sp.
ACAAATTTCAAATATTTTATCAGCTTTGGAACTAATTACTCATGAAGTTTCATCGCCGCGGGGATTATCAGCGCTCCGACCGAGTTTCCGAGCGTCATTACGACAAGATAAACGACCGATTTGACCGTAAACTCCCCGCCGAGCCAGTAGATCCAGAAATAGAACATATTCGCGATGCAGTGCTCGAACTTTGCGAGGATAAAAACCATGACCGGCAGCACTACAAGTATCACGCGCTGTATACCCTCCTGCATTTTGTAGGACTGAACGGCTATGTACATACAGAAGCCGCAGCCGACCGCGAGCAGAAAGACGCTGATCGGACTGTCGTTCAGCTTTCCCTCCGCAACTCCCGACGCGCGCTCGAAAAGCGAGCCGTAGGTTTTGGTGAAGCGCAGCGCCAGCGCGAATAGCCCCGTTCCGACAAGATTCCCGAGCCAGATCAGCCCGAGCGTCCCCAGATATGACGGCCTGTTGTCGAGCAGATAGCCGACCTTTCCGGTGTAGAGATTAAAGCCGAAGCTCAGTATCGTCAGAAGTCCGAGACTGAACAGAAAAGCTCCGGCGAGACTGCTTTCGACCGAGAGGAATATCGTTCCTCCAAGCCCGATGCAGAGTCCGGCGAGTATTGCCGGGATAAATGTTTTTTTCATGATGCTCCTCGTCCAAAAAATTTATTATTCCTATTATATCATATACCGGATGATTTTTCAATCCCCTCCGCGCCGAAATTTCAGCTCTCGGGACGCAAATAACTGTCTGTTTCGCGCTTCAGCCACGGCAGCCACATCAGAACGCAGAAAATATTCAGCGCGGTCATCGCGCTTATCGTCAGATCCGACAGTCCCCAGAGCAGACGCTCGGGCGCAAAGGCTCCGAGCACTGCCGAAACGCAGTACACAGCGGCATAGAGCTTCTGCGTCCTCCCGGTCAGAAACCGCAGGCACTCGCTCCCGTAATAGAACCAGCACACCATAGTCCCGAACGCGAATACCGTCACCGCCGCCGACATGAATATCCCCGCAAAGGGCAGGAACTCGCCGAACGCCGTCAGCGCCGCTCCCATTCCGTCCTCCGGAAGAACAGCTCCGCGCGCCCTTGCGATCAGCACCACGAAAGCCGTCAGCGAACAGAGCACGACCGTATCAATGAACACCTCCGCGATGCCGAGGATCCCCTGAGCCGCCGGTTTACTGACGTCCGAGCTGGCGTGGGCGATCGGAGCGGTTCCGCAGCCCGCCTCGTTTGAGACGATTCCCCGGGTAACGCCGAGTCTCAGCGCTCTCGAGGTCAGAAATCCGGCTATCCCGCCCGAAAAGGCTCTCTGCCCGAGCGCTCCCTCGAATATCTCCCGCAGTATCCCGGGCAGCAGACTCAGATTTGTGAGTACTATATATAATGAAATGATCGTGTAAGCGGCGCTCATCAGCGGTATCGCCGCCGACGTGAACCACGCTATCCGGTTAAGTCCGCCCGTGATCACCGCCAGCGCTCCAATCCCGAATATCAGCGCGCAGATTCTCGTATCGAGTCCGAACCGGCTCTCGAGACAGGCAGAGGCGGCGTTTGTCTGTATCGAGCCGCCGATGGTCAGCGACGAGGCGAGACAGAGCAGCGCAAAGAGCTTCGCCGCGGCTCCCGGCGCCCTTGTCCCAAGGTCGGATATATAGAAAAAGGCTCCGCCGTGAAATCTGTCGCTCCCGCGTCTGCGCCTCCCGACCGCGAGTATCGTCTCGGCGTATTTTATCACCATCGCGAAAAGAGCGCTGACCCACATCCAGAACACCGCTCCCGCTCCGCCGAGCGTGATCGCCGACGCCACTCCGGCTATATTCCCCACTCCGAGCGTCCCGGCGAGCGCGACGCACAGCGCCTTTGCCGGATGCAGTCCCTCGCCGTCTCCGCGTGAGGAAAATATCCTGCGAAGCCTCGCCGGACGGAGCAGCCGGAACGGTCTCAGCGCGGCTGCCATGACCATTCCCGAGAAAAAAACCGCCGCCGTCAGTCCCGGCCCGAGCAGCACCGAATTGATAAAATCGAGCAGTCCCATATCTGTCACACCGCCTTTCACCCCGACATATATATTCATCCCGGCGCAAATTGATGCCGTCGGCGCGGAATTTTAGCACTCCCCCATATGCTTTCCGGGTCGTTGAAAGGCTATTTGTTATGAAATATTATTTATATTGTTAAATGATTGTAAACTGTAGAAAAAACACTTGATTTTTTGGAAAAATGGTTGTACAATATAGATTGTAAGTTAGCACTCCGCAAATAAGAGTGCTAACAAGAAAGATTCAAGACTTTCGATAATACTAACATATTTCCATAAAACAGGAGGAACAAATCATGACAATCAAACCGCTTTGCGACCGTGTTGTCGTAAAAATGACCGAAGCCGAGGAGACCACCAAGAGCGGCATCATCCTCGCGGGAACCGCTAAGGAAAAGCCTCAGGTCGCTGAGGTCATCGCCGTAGGACCCGGCGGTATCGTCGACGGCAAGGAAGTCCAGATGACCGTCAAGGTCGGACAGAAGGTCATCACCAGCAAGTATTCCGGAACCGAAGTCAAGTGCGACGGCGTTGAGTACATCATCGTCCGTCAGAGCGACATCCTCGCCGTCGTTGAATAATTTGCGGCGACACGAAGCATTATTGAAAAGGAGATAATCAATCATGGCAAAGAATATTACCTATGGAATCGAAGCTCGCAACTCGCTGCTCGCAGGAGTTGACAAGCTCGCAAACACCGTTAAGATCACCCTCGGCCCCAAGGGCAGAAACGTCGTCCTCGACAAGAAGTACGGCGCTCCCCTCATCACCAACGACGGCGTGACCATCGCTAAGGAGATCGAGCTCGAGGACGCCGCTGAGAACATGGGCGCTCAGCTCGTCAAGGAAGTCGCTTCCAAGACCAACGACGCTGCCGGCGACGGTACTACCACCGCTACCCTGCTCGCTCAGGCCTTCATCACCGAGGGCATGAAGAACGTCTCTGCAGGCGCTAACCCGATCGTCATCCGCAAGGGCATCCAGAAGGCTGTCGATAAGGCTGTCGAGACCCTCGTAAAGCACTCCAAGAAGGTCAGCGGCTCCTCCGATATCGCGCGCGTCGGAACCATCTCCGCAGGCGACGAGGTCATCGGAAACCTGATCGCAGACGCTATGGAAAAGGTCACCTCCGACGGCGTTATCACCGTTGAGGAGTCCAAGTCGGCTGAGACCTACTGCGAGGTTGTCGAAGGAATGCAGTTCGACCGCGGTTATCTCTCGCCCTACATGGCTACCGATACCGATAAGATGGAGGCTGTCATCGACGACGCTCTCATCCTTATCACCGAGAAGAAGATCTCGAACATTCAGGAAATCCTCCCGCTGCTCGAG
>CACXED010000288.1 GCA_902766575.1 uncultured Ruminococcus sp.
GAATTTGAAAGACTCAAAGCTGAGCACGAGGAAAGACAGCTGAAAGTGAATCTTACCTGCATGGAGGATACAATTAAATATCTGACGGAGTTTACTCCGTTGGAGCTGTTTTTCAAGCGGCTGTACGAATCCGAAAACGGCAAATCAGATAGTTTCTGGAGCTTTGCCAATTATTATGACGAGGCGTACCGCTTCAAATTTCAGTTCGTTAATACAATCATATCGGTCGCGCGGCATTTCAGGTACGACCGGCACATTCCCCATTCCCACGATTTCTTTCAGATCAACTACTGTGCGGCGGGCAGCGGCAGGGTCGTTCTGAGCGGCGATTCCTCGCGAAAATCCGAGGTCGTGGAGCTGAATCCCGGTGATTTCAATATCATAGCTCCGGACACCGAGCACATGGTGCAGGCTTTCAACGACGACTGCGTGCTGATCAAGTATTATATCCGACGCAGCACCTTTGAGCGCGCCTTTTTCGCGTGGCTCGAGGAGGACGACATACTCTCGGGCTTCTTCCGGAACGCGATTCAGGGCGGCGTCAGCGCGTATATCAACTTCCGTACCGGAGACGACGGGGAGATAAGGCGGCTCGCGCTGACTATCTACTCTGAGATGATGAATCACCGCGAGTATTACGGAATAATCGGCGATGCAAAGCTGACCGAGCTTTTCTGCCTGCTCGTCCGCGACCATATAGGCAGCGCGGAGACCCGTTTTGACCGCAAACGAGACTCCGACGGCTCGGGCAGAGCAGCACGTATTTTTGCGTATCTCCGCCATAACTACGCCGAAGCGACGCTCGACAGCGCGGCGCGAGAGCTTGGCTACACCAAGAGCTATCTCTGCCGCCTGATTTCCGGCGCGACCGGAATGACATTCAGCGAGCTGCTCAACGAGATGCGCATAAACGCCGCGAAAAAGCTGCTGCTCGGAAATCACGACTCGGTCGCCGAGGTCGGACGCCTTGTCGGGTACAACTCGGACGAGCATTTTCACCGGATGTTCAAGGCTTCAACCGGTCTGTCCCCGCGGGAATATATCAACGACATGAAGAAATAAAAACGAGCGTCAGCCGCGCAGAAGCGGCTGACGCTCGTTGCTTTTCGGTTTTATTTCGCGTTTTACAGCGGCAGTGTTACCTTTATCGTCGTACCCCGACCCGGCTCGCTCTCAAGCCCGATCGAGCCGTTGTGATACTGCACCGCGTGCTTGACGATCGACAGCCCGAGCCCGGTTCCTCCCGAAGCCTTTGAGCGGCTCTTGTCGACCCGCCAGAAGCGCTCGAAAACCCGGCTCTGATCCTCCTTGGCGATGCCGATACCGGTGTCGGCGACGGTGATATAGGCGTTGGCGTCGTCCCTGTCGACTCTGACCGATACGCTTCCGCCGTCGACGTTGTATTTGATCGCGTTGTCGCAGAGATTGCATATGACCTCGTAGAGCAGTCCGCGGACGCCGTTGACAGCCGCGCTGACGCCGTCGACGCTGAGCGTCACATTGCGCTTTGACGCCTGACTCTGGAGATTTTCAGCAGCTTCCCTTGCAAGGGAGAGCAGATCGACCGGCTCGCGGGGCATTTCCTTGCCCTCGTCGAGCTCCGAGAGCCGGATGATGTCTCCGGTCAGCGTCACGAGCCGCGACGCTTCGGAGCGTATGTGACCGACAAATCTCGGCAGATCCTCGCCGGATACCATGCCGTTCTCGATGAGCTCCGCGCTGCCGATTATGCCCTGAAGCGGGGTCCTGAGCTCGTGCGAGACGTTAGCGGTAAATTCCCGGCGGATCTCCTCGGCTTTTTCGCGCTCGGTGATGTCAAACGCGAGAATGACCGCTCCGACCGGTTCGCCGTCGGTGTCGATGCGGCTGATGTCAAACTGCCAGACCGCTCCGCCGAGCGCCGAGCGTATCTCGCTGTGACCGCTTGAAAAGGCGTTCTTGATCGCGTCGGTCATCGAGCTGTTTCGGTCGATGGTCAGAAAATCCCTGCCAACCGCGGAATCATCGGCTCCGAACAGCTTTTTCGCGGCTGGGTTGATGTTAAGAACGACTCCCCGGTTGTCGAGCAGCACCAGACCCTCGCGCATACTTCCGGTGATCTGAGAGAATTCGTTGGTCTTTTGCGTCAGCTCGCGCATCTGGGAGTATATCCGGTCGCGCTGACGGTTGAGACGGTTCAGGAGCGGCGACAGCTCCTCGTAGACGTCGTTGTCGAGCGGATGATCGAGGTCGAGCTCGTTGAGCGGGCTGACGATCCTTTTTGCAATTCTGCGCGCGAGTATGTCCGAAAAGATGAACGCCGCGACGAGAATTATTATCACCGGCTGGATCATTCCGAGGAGCAGCAGTCCGACCGAAGCGCGGCTCACCGAGATTCTCAGCACCGTGCCGTCGGAGAGCCTTTTCGCAAAATACATCGTCTTTTCAAACAGGGTAGAGGAATATCGTGTCGAGAATCCCTCGCCGTTTTCGAACGCGCTGCGGATCTCAGACCGGTCGGCGTGGTTTTCGAGCGTTCCGGCGTCGCTCTTGGTGTCGTAGATGACGTTTCCGGATAGATCGACCCATGTGAGACGGTAGCGCTCGGAGTCGACAGTCTCGAGGTATCCGATCCCGTTCTGCTCCACCGAGACCGAAACGAGGTCGAGCGTGTCCTCCATCTGCTTCTTCTGAAGCTCGGCGAAATAGTCGTAAAGACATCCCATGATGATTATCATCCCGGCAAGCAGCACTATTCCCGCTGCGAGCATTATTGATCTGAATATTTTTTTCGTCATTGCTTAGCCTCCAGACGGTAGCCGACTCCGCGCACTGTCTCGATCAGCCCGCCGTATTCTCCGAGCTTCTGCCGGAGCGTACGGATGTGCATATCGATAGTCCGCGTTTCGCCGAGGTAGTCGATGCCCCAGACCCGCTCCATGAGCTGATCGCGCGTAAAGGCGATGCCGGGATGGGACATAAAGAGCTTCAGCAGCTCAAATTCCTTGTAGGTGAGCTCGATACGCATACCGTCCGCGCTGACCGTATGCTCGTCAAGGCTGACGACCAGACCTCCGTGCCTCAGCACGTTCCCGGTCTTCTTCGGAGCGCAGCGCCTGAGCACCGCCTTGACGCAGGAGACAAGCTCCATCACTCCGAAGGGCTTTGCGAGATAATAATCCGCGCCGAGGTCGAGCCCCTCGATCTTATCGTATTCCGCGCCCCTGGCGGTCGCCATCACGACCGGTATGGACGAGAGCGCCTCGGAAGCCTTCATGCGCTTCAGAAGCTCGATCCCGTCCGTGCCGGGAAGCATGACGTCGAGCACGACCAGCTCGGGACGGCGGCTTTTGGGAGAGGTCAGCTCGCTCCAGAAGACGCTGCCGTCCTCAAAGCCGACCGCGTCGAAGCCGGTGGATCTCAGCGCGTAGACCTCGATGTCGCGGATGCTCGAATCGTCCTCCACGCACCAGATGAGCCGACGGTTTTCGGCTTTGTCAGGCGCTCCTGACGACTGACCGCCGAGAGCATTGCTGCTCATGATTTATCCCTCCTTGTGAACTCCGGTGACAGAGAAGATCACCCACTCGGCGATATTGACCGCGTGATCCGCGATCCGCTCGAAGTATTTTGCTATCATCAGCAGATCGAGCGCGTATTCGCCGTCCGACGGAGCATCGGTTATCCGCTTGATAAGCTGGCGCTTGACCCTGTCAAAATAATCGTCGACGATATCGTCGTCGGCGACGACCTTTTTGGCGAGCTCGAGATCGCTTTTCACAAAGGCGTCGACGCTTTCGGTCACCATCTTGACCGCCGACTCCGCCATTTCGCCGAGGAGCAGCGTGTCGTCAGACCGTCTGTCCCCGAGATAGTCGATTATCTCCGAGATATCCTCCGCCTGATCGCCGATGCGCTCCATGTCGGTTATCATCTTGAGCGCCGCCGAGATCTGTCTCAGATCCCTTGCGACCGGCTGCTGCTGCAAAAGGAGCTTCAGGCACATCGACTCGATGCCGCGCTCTTTTTGATCTATTTCGGCGTCTATGGGAGCGACTCTGGAGGCAAGACGGCTGTCGCCCTCGGTCAGGGATTTTGCCGCGAGCGCTATGACCTCCTCGCAGAGCGCGCCCATCTCGATAAGCTCTTTTTTCAGCAGAGCGAGCTGTTCACCAAAACGACTTCTCATTATCCGAATCTCCCCGTA
>CACXED010000289.1 GCA_902766575.1 uncultured Ruminococcus sp.
ATGCAGCCGATGGAGATCCCGACGCAGACAAGATAGCTGAGGAAGGTCGAAACCGGCGTACCGTACTTTCCGAGAATCGGGATCAGAATCCAGGCCGACGCGAGCTTGACCGCCGCTCCGGCGAGCATCGCCCAGAGCGGATCGCGCTCGCGTCCGCAGGCCTGGAGCATCGTGTTCGTCAGCGCTAAAAGGCAGACGAGAAAGGACGACGGAGCCAGCGTCGCCAGCATCCCCGCTCCCCGCTTTGCAAGCTGAGCGTCAAAGAACAGCGCGAGTATCGGCTCGGCAAGCGCCGCCATTCCGAGCGCGCAGGGCAATGAGATCGCCGCTGTGAGCATGAGCGTCTTTTTGCAGCGCTCTCTCGCGTTTTCAAGGCTCTGAGGTTTATTCTCCGCAAGCAGAGAGGTCAGCTCAGGCATCAGCGCGTAGACGAGCGGATATATCAGCACCGGCGGCAGATTGAACATCGGCAGCGCGAGAGAGGAATAATTTCCCCAGATCGCCGCCGCGTCGAGCTGCGACAGCCCGATATCGTGCAGTCTGCGGGTCATCACGACGCTGTCGAGCAGTCCGGAAAAGCTCGACAGACCGGCTGACAGCGTAATCGGCACGGCGGTGACGACAAGACGGCTCAGGATCCTTTTCGCAGGCTCGGGAGCGCCTGAGCCGACCTTGGCTCCGGGCGCGCTTTCGCGCACGAACAGCAGCGACAGATACAGCACAAGCGTTCCGGCGGCAACTCCGATCGCAAGCCCGAGCGCGGCGTAAGCGGCTGCGGCTTCGACCGGCTCGCCTCTGCCGAGCGCGTATTTTGCGAGCGCAATCCCGAGAAAGAGCTTCCCGAGCGCCTCCGCAACCTGAGAGACCGCGTGCGGCGCAAGCTCTCCAAGCCCCTGAAAATACCCTCTGAGCGCCGCCGACTGACAGATGAATACCAGCGTCGGCGCTATCGCCATCATCGAGAGCTTCGAGCGCTCAACCTTCATCAGCGACGCGAAAAAGCCCGCTCCAAGCAGCATCACGCCGCTCCCGACGACTCCGAGCAGCAGAAAGATCAGCATCGTCAGCCGAAGAACTCTCTTGATCTGCGCGCTGTTATTCCTTGCCCGCGCGCCCGAGATCAGCATCGTCTCGGCGACCGGGAGCCCGGCTGTCGAAACCATATAGAACCATGTGAAAAGCGTGTACGCCGAGTTGAAATAGCCCATCCCGGCCTCGCCGATCAGAGCCGTCAGCGGGATCTTGAAAAATAATCCCGCGAGCTTTACGATTATCGTCGAAGCGGTCAGGAGCAGCACCTGACGCGCATTGGCTTTTTTCTGCAAAGGATCACTCCCCGGCACATTCCGGCCGGGGACGAGCCTCAGTCGAAATAGTGCGATATTGTATGCTTCGCTTCGGAGCGGAGCTTTTCGATATCCAGCGTTTTGAACTCGCCGTTTTCAAAGAGAATCCTGCCGTCGCACATGGTCAGCGCCACGTCGCTCGTGTCGGCCGAGAACGCGATCGTCGAGTATGGATCGTACATCGGGATATTGTTGATCTCGTCGAGGTCGATGAGTATCAGATCGGCGCGGAAGCCGGCCTCTATCCTGCCGCAGTCGTGACGTCCCTCGGCAGCGGCTCCCGACTCGGTCGCCATGCGGATGAACTCATAGGTCGGAATTATATCGGCTCTGAGGTTAACGCCCTTGTGGATCAGAGCCGCGGTCTGGAGCTCGCGCAGCACCGAGAGTTTGTTGTTCGAAGCCGCGCCGTCGGTTCCGAGCCCGACCCTGACGCCCTTTTCGAGGCGCCTCGGAACATTCGCAACGCCGCTTGCGAGCTTTAAGTTGCTGACCGGATTGTGCGCGACCGTGACCTCGTTCTTGGCGAGAAGCTCCATGTCGCGCTCGGTGAGCCAGACGCAGTGAGCGGCAGTCGCCGTTCCTCCGCCCTGCGGCTTCAGTATCCCTGCGTCGAGCAGGAACTCTACCGGCGTTCTTCCGCCGTTGCGAGCCATGCACTCCTCGTGCTCGAGCCTTGTCTCGGAGACATGGACCTGCATATTCAATCCATGCTGATGGGTATAGTCGGCGACCTCGCGGCAATACTTCTCCCTGTTGGTGTATTCGGCGTGGACAGCCATGTCGATCTTCACTCTGCCGTCGTCCGAATTGTGGAACTCCTCAACGAAACGGGCAGCCTCGGCAAAGCGTTCGTCTCCTTTTATCGTCGCATTCTCGTCAAAGGAGACGAGACATCTCGAAATGTTCGCCTTCATTCCGGTTTCGAGCACCGCTTTTGCCGTCTCGTCCGAGAAGAAATACATATCCGAAAAGGACACGCAGCCGCCGCGGATCATCTCGGCGATGGCGAGCTCGGTTCCG
>CACXED010000290.1 GCA_902766575.1 uncultured Ruminococcus sp.
GCTTTACGACATGATACGCAAATATCAGCCGGGGGCGCTGATAAACTCGCGTATCGGCAACGGCATCGGAGACTATCACTCCTGCGGGGACAATCAGATCGACTTTGAAGCGGGCAGCTCGCCGTCAGCGCCGCGCTGCGGAAACGTCGGAGCTATGACCGGGCTTTACGAATGTCCGGCGACGCTCAACAACACCTGGGGCTACAAGGCGTTCGACAGCGACTGGAAGGACGCGGCGAGAGTGCGCGAGATAAAGGAGCGCCTGAACTCGCGCGGAGTGAACTATCTTCTGAATATCGGACCCGACTGGCTCGGCAGACTGCCCGCTCCGGCAGTTGAGATACTCGAAAAGGTCGGCGAGGCTGAATCCTGATAAAATTCTGACAAAAATTCGAAAAGCACTTGATTTTATCCTCCGAGTCTGCTATAATAGTGTTAATATCAGTGAAATATTACATTGATATCAACTACAGGTTGATTGTTCACGAACGAAATATAACCTTTCTGGAGGAATCAAGATGATAAACGTCGCTTCTGTCGAAAACATGAAAAAGAGCGATCTGTATACAACCGAAAATCTCGTCCCGGCGACTGAGCTTATGGCGCGCGCGGCGAGGGAGATATTCGACGCGGTGAATGAGGACGGCGGCTGGAGAGCTCCGGTCGCGGTGGTCTGCGGCATAGGAAACAATGCCGGAGACGGCTTTGCCGTGGCTGAGCTCCTCGCCGACGCGGGGATCGACTGCACGATCTTTCTGCTCTCGGAAAAATTCACCGACAGCGGAAAATATTATTTCGACCGCTGCGCCGAAAAGGGCGTTAAGGTCTCGCGGGAGCTCGAGCTTTCGGGCTATGGGACGGTGCTCGACTGCATCTTCGGCATGGGCTTTCACGGCGAGGTCGGCGAGCCTTTCCGCTCGGCGATCGAGAAGATAAATGCGAGCGGCGCGTATGTGGTCTCGGCGGACATAAACTCGGGGCTCGGCGGCGACAGCGGGCTTCCGGGCGGGATCTGCGTGCGCTCCGATCTGACTATCGCGATAGGCAGCTTCAAGAGCGGGCATTTCCTGAACTCCGCCAAGGATGTGATGAAGAAAAAGGTCAGCCGCGACATCGGGATAAAGCTCCTCGATAAGCCGGCAAAGCTCATCGAGCCGTCGGACATCGGGCATCTTTTCGTCCGGGACAGGAACGACTCGAACAAGGGCGACTACGGCTACGTCGCGCTGATCGGCGGCTCGGTCGAGTACAGCGGAGCGGCGAAGTTAGCTAACCTCTCGCTGTCGGCGCTGCGCTCCGGAGCGGGCGTCGCGAAGTTAGCCGTGCCGGGCTGCATAGCAAACGCGGTGACGCCATATCTGCTCGAATCGACGCTGTTCCGGCTCGACAGCACCGACGACGGGTGCTACTGCTTTTCGCGTAACACGACCGAGCGGCTGCTGTCTCATACAAAGGCTGCGGCAATCGGAATGGGAATGGGGCGCTCGGTCGAGGTGAAACGGCTTTTGCAGTATCTGCTCTGCGAGTACAGCGGGCGGCTGATAGTCGACGCGGACGGGCTGAATATGCTCTCCGAGCTGAGCCTGCCGAGCTTTAAGAACTCCTCCTGTCGGCTGATACTCACGCCGCATCTCAAGGAGTTCGAGCGGCTCTCGGGAAAGAGCATCGACGAGGTTCGCGCCGATCCGGTCTCTGCCGCTAAGGATTACGCGCGCGCGTCTGGCGCGATAGTGCTCCTGAAAGGTCCGACGACGGTCATAACCGACGGCGAGACTGTCTACCTTGTTGACCGGGGCTGTCCGGGAATGGCGACGGCTGGCAGCGGAGACGTGCTGTCGGGAATACTCTCGGGGATCTGCGGCTTTGCGCCGGACGAGGAGCTGCTGCTCGGAGTCGCTGCGGGAGCCTATCTGAACGGGCTTGCGGGCGAGCTCGCCGAGGCTGAGATCCCGGCGGTCTCGATGCTGTCGGGCGACACCATAGCGCACATTCCGGCGGCCGTTAAGCGGCTCGTCGAGGCGATATAGTTCTGTCAGCGCCGCGACATAGCCGGATAGATGAAAAAAGATAGATAAAAAAATATATACGAATATTTAACATTTATTCAATAGATAAATTCTTCCTGAAGTGATATCCTGTTGATAGAACCGAAAGGAGGAATTTTTTTATGAATGTCAGTAAAAGTATCAGATCCGCGCTCGCGCTGACGCTGTGCGCCGCTCTGATGAGCTTTCCGTCCTGCGGCAATGAAAATTCCGCAATGGATATCGGTATTTTTGAGAAATCGGAGCCGATCGAGGTCGTCAGCAGGCCTCTTAGCGGAATCGACTATAAGAGCATTTACGAGTCGAGAGAGAATTATGAGCTCTGCTACTATCAGGAGAGCGCAAAATTTTCGGAGCTTTATCCCGGCGCAGAGCTCACGAGGAAAGAATTTGTCTGTCAGGATGAAACCATCACAGGCTGTTCATTATATAAACACTATCTGTATTTGAATCTTGTCGGCGAGGATAACGTCAGCCGGGTTATCCGCTATGATCTGAAAAACGCTACCGAGGAGCTGATATTCACCTACGAGGGCGAGAATCAGATGCTGCTTGCGGGAATTGATGATAAGTACATCATCTGGCAAGAGGACGAGAACGCAAACTGGCTCAGGGTCTCGCTGAACTGCTATGACGTCAAAAAGGGCGAGAACAAAAAATTCTTCACATACGCGCGGGATGAAGACGGTTATATGAATATCAACGCGTATGTTTACAACCGGATATTGTTTGACGGCGATCACGTCTATTTCAGCGAATACGACGGCTACTCGGCAGGGGTGAGCGCGCACACTAATTTATACGACTATGACGTCAAAAAGGACGAGCTGACTCTGGTTACCGAGGAATTATGGGCTCAGCCCATAGTGTATAAAGGCTTATCGTGGGTCGGCTATGACAGCGACACGAATGAGTATTTTCTGAAAAACCGAAAAAATTCCGAAACAATGCCGCTCGGTCAGCTCGTAATAAACCTCTGCGCGTCGGAGAAGATACTCGCAAGTCTGAGCTACATTGATACTGCTGACAGGGTAGGTATCATGTATTTTGACGGAAAGAGAACCTATCCGGTCATCCGGAGCAGCTGCACTATCAGCTCGGTAGGCTGCACCGACCGTTTCATCACATGGCGCGGCTCAAGGAACGACGGCACGCTGTTCTTTGATATCGGCAAAAAGAGGATAGTTGACGTAGACTGTCTCGAAACCGGACGGGACTATTCTATAATGGTGAATGACGAGTATCTGGTACTGTTGTCTTACGATTATATCCCCGACCCGGAAGCCGGGAACGGCTCCGCCAAAGTGAAATCAATGACATATTATTTTATAAAGATAAGCGAGCTGCGCTGAATGTTACTTTGCTATCGGATGAAAAAGGGCTGCTGCAAAATAGCTTTGCAGCAGCCCTAAAAATATTCAAATTAAAGCATCTATAAAACCGCACTTCCGCAACCGCGTGAGCGGGTGCGGAACAAAGCCGACGGCAGGCGGCGCGAGCGCGAGAGATAACTTCAAATAGCCACTAACTTCAAACGCGATTTTGGTTTCGGTCTTTGTTAATTTGCTTTGCGGACTGGCGGTTTTCGGGGATGATCTCGCCAGCCTTGGTGAGAGCTATCTTGGTGAGGACAGGGCCGACGAGCTCGTAGATCAGTACGGCGAACAGGATTATGCTGCGGACGATCGAGCCCTCCTTCGGGCCGAGCTCCATTGCCGCGACCGACATTCCGAGCGCGACGCCCGCCTGCGGGAGCAGCGTGATTCCGAGATATTTCACTATCATCGGGTCGCAGTGGGTAGCCTTTGCGCTGATGCTTGCGCCGAAAATCTTGCCGAGGGAGCGGAAGATTATGAACATCACTCCGACGCCGACTATCGCTATGTCGGTAAAGACCGAGAGCTGAAGCTCCGCGCCGCTTATCACAAAGAACAGCGCGAAAAGCGGCGTCGTCCAGCCGTCAACGCGCTCCATAAGCTCCTCCGACGACTCGCAGACGTTGCAGAAGATCGTTCCGAGCATCATGCAGGCGAGCAGCGACGAGAAGCCGAGATGCACCGGCCCTATCGGTATCTTTATCATCGTTATAGCGACGGTCAGGATAACAAAGGTTATCGAGACGGCGAGACGCTTGCTGCGGGAGTGGAAGAACTGCTCGATCCACGAGAACAGGAAGCCCATTGCCGCTCCGAGCACGAGCGACGCTACGATCTCGATTATCGGGTCGAGGATTATCGAATAGACGTCGATTTTGCCGCTGACCATTCCCCTCGCGATGCCGAAGGAGACCGCGAATACTATCAGACCGACCGCGTCGTCGAGCGCGACTATCGGCAGGAGTATGTCGGTGAGCTTGCCCTTGGCCTTGTACTGGCGGACGACCATCAGCGTCGCCGCCGGAGCCGTAGCCGTCGCGACCGCTCCGAGAGTGATAGCCGCGCTCATCGGGAACTTGTCCTCGCCGAGGATAAGGCTCAGCGCGCCGAGGGCGATATCGACAAAGAGCGTCGCGGTCAGAGCCTGTACGATTCCGATGACCGTGGCCTGACGTCCGGTCTGCTTGAGCTGCTTTAAGCGGAACTCGTTTCCTATCGAAAAGGCGATGAAGCCGAGCGCGACGTTTGAGATCACCGTGAAGCGCTCGACGTACTCCATCGACGAAAAGCCGATGCCGTCTATCGAGAGCGCCTTGCCGACCATTCCGAGACAGTACGGACCGACTAAAACTCCCGCGATGAGATATCCCGTGACAGCCGGCAGACCGAACGGCTTTATGACTCGGGTCATCAGCAGTCCGGCGAGCAGCGCTATCGCTATGCTTAAGAGTATGTTCATGATTTGATTGAAGATTCCTTTCTTTCATTAAGTAGCTTCAATAATCATATCACTTTTAAGCGTTATTGTCAACAGCCAAATCAGATAAAATTCGCGGCGTGCCGCGGCGTTTTTCCGTCAGCGCGGGCTGAAAGGTCATATCGACAGCTTATTTCGGTCTCGGTGAAGAAGGTTTTTTATATTCTGACGAAACAGGGCGGCGGGGCTTGGCGTGCGCCGGACTGGTAAATATGCTACAATATAATAAAATCTACAGGCATGGAGGTGAGATTATGACTTGGGAGATACTCGCGGCGCTGATAACGATAGTCGGCTCGCTGATCGCGCTGGGAACGGTGCTGGCGAAGCTCGTGCGGACGCTGACGAAGCTCGACGACACGCTTGTGCAGCTGAGGCGCGACCTCGACCGGCTGCGCGACGACAACCGCGAGTCGCACAGGCGTATCTACGAGCGGCTCGAGGTTCAGGACAGACGGCTCGGCGAGCTTGAAAGATAGCCGCGGGCTTCATAAAGGCTGAGGAACGCCGATGTGCGTTCCCCGGCTTTTTTCGGTTATCTGTAAGTATACCATAGCTTCAAGTCATTGTCAATGAAAAGAGCGCGGCTTTCGGATTTATACACAAAAATCACCGTCAGATTAGTTGAAAAGGGCGAAAATCACTCGGATTCATACGGTGTTGAAATTTTCCCTTGACTATTATAACTTATTATGCTATACTTATACTATCAAATATAATCATATGAACGTGAGGTATTGAACGATGACCGTATATGAAAGGCAATACAGACGAAAGATAATGAAGCAGCTTGCAGCCGTATTCGTTCAGATCGCCTTAATAGCGGCTTTGTGGATATTTTATCTGCACCGCTATTTTTCCGAAAGGATAAGCCCGGCGGCGTCCTTTACGATAGCCTATGTTATCGCGCTGATACCGATCGTAAAGAATCGTCTCTGGAGACTGTTCACCGACAGATCGTTCAAAGGCATCGTAAAAAGCGTAAAATTCAAAGAATCGCAGACCTTCAGCAAGGAGGATATGCGGGCTTCGGCGACAAGACCGCTGTATACGATAATCCTTAAAATTACTCTCGAAAGCGGCGCGCAGAAAAAGATGACCATCGAGAGCTTTGAACCGTTCTATCAGGATATGTGGTATCACGCCGGAGACCGGATAGTCTACCACCGCGGAACTAAATTCCCGCTGATTCCCGGCGGAAGACGCTACTGCGCCTACTGCGGGTACGACCTCACGGACGGCGAGACCTCCTGCCGCGTCTGCGGATGCGAAAACGAGCCGCCCGAGAGCTGAGCTCAGCCGCTTTATTGCAAATCTGTATTTTCCTCCCGAAAAATAACGCAAATTCGGAATATATTTGGCGAAGTCAGAAATATATTTGTTGAATATAAGAGCGGAATGTGCTAAAATTAAAAGCGAAAAATAACTTTGGGAGGAATTAAAATGAAAAGGAAAATCACAGCGCTTTTACTGTTCGCCGCAATGGCGATGCAGCTCGCTGCCTGCGGTTCGGGAGCGGATAATTCCGGCTCGACCACTCCGGCAGCTCAGAACACCGATACCGAGCCGATCGTGACCGGTCCCACCCTCGAGGTGCCTCAGTCGGACTTCGGCGGAAAGACCTTTACGATACTCTCCACCGTCCACGCCGAGTACGAGTACGTCGCCGAGGAAATGACCGGAGACGTCGTCTCCGACGCGGTCTATAACCGCAACAAGCAGGTCGAGGATCTGCTCAACATCAGCCTTGAGATCATCACTCAGCCGGGACACTGGGCTGACAAAGACAGCTTCAATCATCTGATCACCGCAAGCGTCATGGCTCAGGACGGCGCTTACGATCTCGTCAACGGCGTCACCGTCTGCGTCCTGCCTATCGCCGCCGAGGGAATATTCATGAACGTGACCGACCTTGAGTATGTCAATCTCGACAATCCCTGGTGGGTTCAGGGCATGATGGACAATTTAGCGGTCAACGGCAAGCTCTACGGCTTCATCGGCGACGCTTCGCTGTCGCTCTATAAAGATCTCGCGGTCGTGTTCTTCAACAAGAAGCTCGCCGAGGACTACAAGATCGAGAACCCTTATGAGCTCGTCCGCAGCGGAAAATGGACTGTCGACAAGCTCAACGAGTGCATCACCGGCGTATCGAACGACCTGAACGGCGACGGCAAGCTGGCTCTCGGCGAGGATCTTATCGGTCTGCTCTCCGAGCCGGTCGCTAACCGCGCGTTCTTAACCTCAACCAAAATGGATATCGTGACCTTTGAGAACGGCACTCCGACGATAGTCGGTCTCACCGAGAAAACCTCCGACGTCTACTCGCATCTCTACAAGCTCTTTGTCGAGAACGAGAGCCAGATCTGCGGAGACGAAAACAAGAGAGAGGAACAGGCCAAGTATTTCAGCGAGGACAAGGCTCTGTTCATGAACAC
>CACXED010000291.1 GCA_902766575.1 uncultured Ruminococcus sp.
TCCATGTTGAAATAAACGAAAAGAGGTCAGGAAGCATGACGCTCCATGACCTCTGTACAAATACGATATCCCGGTACAGCGATGCACGATAGCTCTCCACGTTTCCGTGACAGTACGCAGTCTGTTATGGCTGCGTCCCAGCTCCCACAGGGGAGCTTCGGCGGCGACACCTCGGCGGAGAATACCGCTTATTTGTCAACCGCGCCTCTATCCGATGAAAAAGAAATTTGCTGATATCATAATAGTATCACTCATTCGGCCATTTGTCAATAGGATTTTAACAATTCTTTTAAGATTTGTGACTTAAAACAAAAATAAGCGACAAAAAAAGCGGTCAGCCATTCAAAATGACCGACCGCCGTGTGGTCAGTTTTCCGCCGGTTCAACTACTACGTCTATGTAGCGGTTTTTGCGGAATACGCGGAACGTGACGGATGAACCGTCCGACTCGGTATAAAACTGCTGAAGCTCCTCAAGACTGCTTATCTCATTCTCGTTGACCGCGACAATTATATCGCCGGCCGCGAGGTCGTCAAATCCCGGAGCCGCGGCTGGCTTTATCACCTTTACCATGACTCCGCGCGGTATACGATAGCGGACAGACTGTTCGGAAGTCACCGAAACAAAGTCGATCTCGTCCATTGAGGACGGCGCCGGAACGATCCTTGGCTGCTCGGGACATTCGGTGCAGACCGCGTCGCCCGGATAATAGAGCATACTGTTCCGCTGCACGAAATCGTATGCGATGATAGCCGCCGCTGAGATCGTAACGCCTACAAAGAAGAAAACCGCGATGAACAGAAAAGCTGTCGCCGGACGCAGCCTATGGTTCCGGCAATCCTCGTAGTCGAACCGGCTTGAAAAACCGCCGTAGCAGGGTTCGTCGTTATTTTCGTTTTTATTTTCCTTCCCGCGCAGAGATTCCTCGCGGGTCAGATTAAAAATACCGAACATAGATCCTCCTTACGAACGCAGATCCTCGAAAAAAATACAAGCCGGGCCTGTTAGCGCCCGAACGTATTTGACATATACATTATACCAGAGAATTGTTAATAATCTTAGTTATTTTTTTGCACAATCGTTAATCTTTTATAAATAAACGCAGAATTCCATGTAAAAAAATATTGCCGGGAGAGTCCGGCAATATTTTTTCGGCGGTTATCAGTCCTTGACGGTCACTTCGGCTTCGGGAGTGTAGGGCAGGGTAAAGACGAATTCGCAGTTCTCGCCGTATACCGATTTGACCCAGATTTCCTCGTCGTGGGCGTCGATGATCGTTTTTGCGATGTAGAGCCCCAGTCCGACTCCGGTCTTGTCAAGCCCGCGCGACTTGTCCGACTTGTAGAAGCGCTCGAACACGAACGGCAGCTCCTCGGCGGGGATTCCGATGCCCTCGTTGAATACCGAGACGTAAACCTTCTTGTCGCGGGCGAGGATGCTGATTTTGTACTTTCCGCCCTCGCGTGAGAACTTGACGGCGTTGTCGCAGATATTGTAGAGAATCTGATAGATAGCGTCGCGGTCGGCGTAGACTATCATCTTGTCCTTGGTGCAGTCGAACTCGACGTCGAGCTTTTTCTGGTCGATCTTCTGTTCAAAGGAGATGAGGATCAGCCGCGCCATTTCGCAGATATCAAAGGCGGTCTTGTTGAACTTCCGCTCGCCCGCCTGAATCCTCGTTATGTCGAGCAGATTTATAACGAGCCTTGAGAGCCGCCTTATCTCGGTGCGGATGACGTCGAGGTAATACTCGTGCTTTTCGGGAGGTATCGCGCCGTCGATGATCCCGTCGATAAAGCCCGAGATAGTCGTCATCGGAGTGCGCAGATCGTGGCTGACGTTGGCGAGAAAGGTGCGGCGCATATCCTCGAGGTTAGCAAGGCTCGACGCCATGTTGTTGAACGCGGTTGCGAGCTCGGCGACCTCGTCGCGTCCCTTGACCGGGACTCTGACGTCGAATTTTCCGGCGGCGAACTTTTTAGCGGCGGTGGACATCTGCTTTAGGGGGTCGATAATCTTTTCGCTTATGAAGTAGACCGCCAGCAGAGCCGCCAGCATGACCCACAGACAGGACATGATTATCGTCTTGACCATCGTCTCGATGAGCTGATCTATTCCCTTAGAGGGAGAGCAGACGAATATCGAGCCGACAAAGCCGTCCTCCGAGTCAAAGAAAGGA
>CACXED010000292.1 GCA_902766575.1 uncultured Ruminococcus sp.
ATGGATCACATCGGAGCCGGAAAGGACTGGGATCTCGCCCGCCGTTCGGGAGGTATCAAGATACTCCCGCCCTACATATCGGCGTTCGCGAACAATCAGAATGCGCTCTATAACTCCAGAATGGAGGCGCTCAAGAGCATCAACTACTCGCTGAGCCGCTTCAATTCAGACTATGTCGTGCTGTCCGACTGCGACGTTATCTGCAATATCGACCTCAACGATATGATCGACGACCACATCGCCAACAACGCCGATATCACGATAGCTTCAAAGCGGGTGCTCCTCAGCCGCGAATCCGCGAGCCGCAACGTCATCATCGACGCTGCCGAGGACGGTCGTATAATCGACGTAATCCCCTATCCCACAAACGTCAGCGGCTACCGCGACATTGACCTCAACATCCTCGTCATTAACCGAGAGTATCTCCAGAGCATCGTCACCGACGCTATCGCTCACGGCTACTCGAGCTTCAACCGCGACGTGCTCACCCGTCACGCCGCGAGAAGAAACTTCCGCATCTACAAGTACGAGGGCTATTTTGCGAATATCAACTCGTTCGAGGATTACTACACTCACTCGATGGAGCTGCTCGGAGACCCGGAAAACCGCGCGATGCTCTTTGACGTCAAGAACCGCCCGATCTACACAAAGGTCAGGAACTCCGCTCCGACCAGGTATTCCGCGACCTCGAGCGTCAAGAACTCGCTCATCGCCGACGGCTGCATAATCGACGGAAATGTCGAAAACTCGATACTTTTCCGCGGAGTCAAGGTCTCCCGCGGCGCTACGATCAAGAACTCGATCCTTTTCCAGGATACGATAATCGGCGAGAACGTCTTTACCAACTGCATAATCACCGACAAGAACGTCGTCGTCCGCGACGGACGCATACTCTCGGGTCACGAGTCGCTGCCCTTCTTCATCGAAAAGGGCAAGATGATCTGATCTCACGCCGCAGCTTTTCTTTTAATGAAAGGACGATCAAATGAAGAAAAAGATACTGTTCGTAGGCTCTGAAGCCGTTCCGTTCGCGTCGACCGGTGGACTGGGAGACGTGCTCGGCTCTCTGCCCGCGGCTCTGAGGCGCGAGGATCCGGAGCTCGACGTCAGAGTCGTCATGCCGATGTACCAGACCGTTTCGGAAAAATACAAGGATAAGAGCCGGCTCGTAGCCGAGTTCACGGTTCAGCTCTCGTGGCGCCGTCAGTACTGCGGCGTCTGGGAGTATAAGCTCGGCAGCGTCACCTATTATTTCATCGACAACGAATACTATTTCAAGCGTCCGTCGCTCTACGGCAGCTTTGACGACGGCGAGCGCTATGCTTACTTCTGCAAGGCGGTCATGGACATGATGCCGCAGATAGATTTTATCCCGGACATCCTCCACTGTCACGACTGGCAGAGCGCGCTCTGCGTCATCTATCTCAAGCGCAAATACTGCTACGACGAGAGATACGCGCAGATGAAAGCGGTCTACACTATCCACAATATCGGTTATCAGGGCATCTACGGCTTCGATATCCTCGGCGACGTATTCGGGCTCGACTCGTGGGATCGCTATGTGGTCGAGTACGACGGCTGCATCAACCTCACCAAGGGCGCTATCGTCTGCTGCGACAGGCTGACTACCGTCAGCCCCAACTACGCAAAGGAGATCCAGACCGAGTATTTCTCGAGCGGACTGCACCATATAATCCGTATGTACAGCGACAAGGTCTGCGGAATCATCAACGGCATCGACACCGACCGCTATAATCCCAAGACCGACGCCTCGCTCGAGGTAAATTTCGACCTCTCGACGATAGACAAAAAGGTCGAGAACAAGCTCGCGCTCCAGCGTGAGCTCGGTCTGCCCGAGCGCGCAGACGTCCCGATGGTCGCGATGATCTCGCGGCTCGCGTCGCACAAGGGCTTCGATCTTGTCCGCAGAGTCGCGGACGAGATGCTTCAGGCGGATATGCAGTTCGTGCTGCTCGGAACCGGCGAGTGCGAGCTCGAGGACTTCTTCTCGAATCTCGGACGGCGCTATCCCGACAAGTGCGGCATACGCATCGCCTTTGACAAGCGCTTCGCAAACCGCATCTACGCCTCGGCGGATATCTTCCTGATGCCGTCCAAATCAGAGCCCTGCGGACTGGCGCAGATGATAGCGTCGCGCTACGGCACGGTGCCGATCGTCCGCGAGACCGGCGGTCTCTACGACACGATAAAGCCCTACAACACGGTCGAACAGACCGGAAACGGCGTCACCTTCCGCACCTATAACGCGCACGATATGCTCGACGCGGTGCGGCGCACCCTCGCTCTCTATGCCGACAAGCCCGAATGGCGCGTCCTCGTCGCCAACGCGATGAAGGCCGACTTCTCGTGGAACGCTTCGGCTGAAAAATATATCGAAATGTATAAAAACCTCTGAAAAAAGCAAAGGAAAGAATCAACAAATGAACACAGGATACAGCAAAGCCGCAATCCGCGACGCAATCACCGCAAAACTCGCACGTTATTTCGGAACCACTCCTGAGGAGGCCACTGAGGATCAGGTCTACAAGTCGGTCGTGCTCTCGGTCAAGGATATCCTCACCCAGAAGCGCGCCGACTTCAAGCTCGACACCAAAAAACAGCGCGGCAAAAAGGTCTATTACCTCTGCATGGAGTTTCTGATCGGCCGCTCGCTCAAGAACAATCTGCACAATCTCGGCCTCGCGGCGCAGTACCGCGCGGCACTCGACGAGCTGGGCTTTCATCTGGACGAGCTCTGCGACCGCGAGCCGGATCCGGGCCTCGGCAACGGCGGTCTCGGCCGCCTCGCCGCCTGCTTTATGGATTCGCTGACGACGCAGGAGTACCCGGCCATGGGCTTCTCACTCTGTTATGAATACGGCTTCTTCCGGCAGAAAATCATCGACGGCAATCAGGTCGAACTGCCGGACGTGTGGATGCCGCAGGGCGAGGCGTGGCTGGTGCCGCGCACCGATAAAGCTGTGACGGTCCGCCTGGGCGGGCACA
>CACXED010000293.1 GCA_902766575.1 uncultured Ruminococcus sp.
CGGGATACTCGGAATTATTCTGAACCAGAAATTCAATCCCGAGATCAGGGTGAATCCGATAAAATACCGTCCTGACCTCGAGACTGCCGGGCGGATCTATGCGGTCGGCGTCCCGTCGATAATCATGCAGTCGATAAGCTCGATAATGGTCGTCGGCATGAACAAGATACTCTATGTATTCTCGTCGACGGCGCAGGCGGTGTTCGGAGTGTATTTCAAGCTCCAGAGCTTCATCTTCATGCCGGTATTCGGGCTGAACAACGGCGTAGTGCCGATCATCGCCTACAATTTCGGCGCCGGAAACCGCGAGCGGATGAAAAAGACCGTTCGGATATCCTGCGCCTACGCGGTCGGGATAATGCTTATCGGAATGGCGGTCATGGAGCTTTTCCCGGCGCAGCTGCTCGGCTTCTTCGAGGCTTCGGAGGAGATGATAGCGATCGGCGTTCCGGCGCTGAGGATAATCTGTCTGTCGTTTGTGTTCGCGGGCTTCTGCATCACGGTGGGCTCGGTGTTTCAGGCGCTGGGAAACGGCGTATACAGCATGATAGTCTCGGTAGCAAGGCAGCTCTGCGTGTTGCTTCCGGTGGCGTATCTGATGTCGCTGACCGGGAATCTCGACCTCGTCTGGCTGTCCTTCCCGATAGCCGAGCTGATGTCGGTCTCGATGTCGGTATTCTTCTATGTCCGTATCAACCGAAGGGTCATACGCCACGTCGGCGAAAAATCGGTAGAATGAGAGCTCTGCTCATATAATCAAGCCGCGGGGCGAAGCCCCGCGGCTGTTGCTTTATTTCATCTCGGAGCCGAGCGGCGACCTATTTCCGTATCTTTGCGAAAATCGCGTCCCAGCGAGCCGGATAGCTCTCGTGATCCATCAGCGGCTCAAAGCCGAGCCGGAGGTAGGTCTTGATCGCCGGGAGCCTGAAATCGTCGGTCGAGAGCACGACGCTCGCAAATCCGCGGCTGCGAAAGCAGCTCAAAGCGGCGGCGACAAGCGGGAACGACAGCCCGAGTCCCTGCGCGTCCGGGTCGACCGCGACCATATGCAGCCAGCCCTCGCCGGGATAGGTCTCCTTTTCGATAGCCGAGACCGTGGCGATATCCCTGCCGTCCTTTGAGAGGTAGAAAACGTGCTCGGGCCTGTAGCCGGGACGCGAGGTCAGCGACGAGTCGAAATCAAAGTGCGCGCCGAACGACCGCTCGACGATATTCTCCCAGATCTTCTCGTTTCCGGGAATATGCGTGTGGAGCGTCACTCCATCGGGAAGGGAGATACGCGGAATAACCGCCATGTTGGTTTTGCGCATTATGAGCTGCGGGGATTGTGCTGTCATGATAGTATCAGTCCTTTCTCCGTTTATTATTGCCGTATTATGTCAGCCGAGTATTATTTCGGCTATCTCGTCGGGCGACGAGACGAGCCGCTCCGCGTTGTGCGCGAGCAGAAAATCCCGGTCGCGGAAGCCCCACGTCACGCTCAGACAGGGGATGCCGGCGTTTCTGGCAGTCTCGATGTCTACGTCCGAGTCGCCGATGTAGATAGAGTCCGACGGTTTCATCCCGAGCATACTCATCGACTCGAACGAGGAGTCGGGCGCGGGCTTGCGTCTGACGCCCTCGCGCTCTCCGACCGCGAAGTCGATTATCCCGGGAAAATACTGCATACAGAGCTCCTGAACCGCGAAATCCGCCTTGTTCGAGACTACCGCGACCCGGCAGCCCGAGGAACGGAGCTTTGTGATAAGCTCGGGAATCCCGGCATAGGGCGCGGTCTTTTCGGAGCAGTGCGCCTTGTAGTAGGTCTTGAAGTCGGCAAAGACCTTTTCGATGAGCTCCTCCGATGAACCCTCCGGCACGGCTCGCTCGATCAGGAGATGTATCCCGTTTCCGACAAAGCGGCGTATCTCGTCGCGGGTGCGGACAGGGAGAGAATTGCTTTCGAGGACGGCGTTGGTGGAGTCGGCGAGATCGTCGAGCGTGTCGAGTATGGTTCCGTCAAGGTCAAAAATTGCGAGTCTGTATTTCATGGCGATGCTCCTGATTTAATAGCTTGCGCCGGAATTTCCGGTGGTTTTACTTAATTATATCACAGATATATGACAAATTCAAGTCCTTTCTATACATATAAGTATTGCAATTTTACAAATAATGTGCTATAATTAAAACATCAATCTGATATTTTGAGAGGTATACTAATATGCTTAACGCCGCAATGCTCAGTAAATGGCACGTTCACGCTCAGGGATACGCAAACGAGCTTCTCCGCTCCGGAAAGGTCGCGATAAAGGCGGTCTGGGACGACGATATCGACAGAGGCTCCGCGTGGGCAAAGGAGCTCGGAGCCGACTTTGAGCCCGAGCTTGCAAAGCTCCTCGCGCGGGACGATATCGAGGCGGTCTTCTGCGACGCGCCGACCACCGCACACAAGGATATCATCATCGCCGCCGCTAAGGCTGGCAAGCACATCTTCACCGAGAAAGCGCTCTGCCCGACTGTAGCCGACTGCCTTGAGGTCAAAAAAGCTGTCGAGGACGCCGGAGTTATCTTCACGATCTCCTTCCCCGAGCGCTTCTGCCCGAGCTTCAGACTCGCGAAAAAGCTCATCGACCTCGGCGCGTTCGGAACGATCTCGACTATCCGGCGCAGAAAGGCTCACTCGGGCGTCTCGGGCCACTGGCTGCCCGGCTACTGGTTTGAGGAAAAGGACGCCGCCGGAGGAGCCATGATGGATCTCGGCTGCCATCCGATGTACGATCTTGCTTACTTCGGCGGAAAGGTGAAGCGCGTCGCCGGAATGTTCAACTCGCCGCTCGGCAGCAGGGTCGACGAGAACGCGGTCTCGATGATCGAGTTCGAAAACGGCATTATCGGCATCGCCGAGACCGGCTTCATGTCCTACGCTTCGCCCGACGTGCTCGAGATCTACGGCACGGACGGAACGCTGATCCGTCAGGGCGGAGAGGTGAGAGTGCGCTCAAAGCTGCTCTCGCCCTTTACCGACGAGTGGATCAGACCTACTCTGCCGCCCGCCGGAGCAATGCCGCTGATGCAGTTTGTCGACGCCTGCATAAATAAGACCGGCTCGCCGGAGCTCTGCACGATCGACGACGCCATCGACCTGACGAGACTGCTCGAGAACGCCTACATATCCGACCGCACCGGGACGATAGTGACTCTGTGAGGCGCGCCATGAGCAAGCTCGAGAAATACAGCAGGGGCGCGGAGGCCGGCGACAACGAGTTCACGAGCTTTGTGAACTATATGGTCACGAAAAAGGTCGAGGGAAAATATAAGCTCAAACGCATACTTATGATCTGCGGATATGCGCTGTTCGGGATCATCTACTCGGCGGTTCTGATGGGAACGGTCAAGATACCGGCGCTGATCACGTTTCTGCCGATTTTCATCTGGATACTCGTCTACTTCACATGGCTCTATGTCAACATCGAGTACGAGTACACGATAGTCGGCGGAGTCATGAAGGGCATGGAGGTCTTTGGTATGCGCCGTTGCCGCGAGCTTTTCAGCGTCCGCATAAGCTCGATGACCCTGATCGCGCCCTACAATGGTAAGCACCGTGAGAAAGCCGACGCGGCGGAGATCGTCAGACGCGACTGCTGTGTCTCGTCGATGAGCAGTCCGGACGTCTATTTCGCTCTCTACAAAAACGAGAAGGGCGAGGAGTGCGCGGTTTTCTTCGAAATGGTCGAAAAGACGATGAAGTGCCTGAAGTACTACAATTCCGAGGCAATTGCCGATTAAATTAAAAAAGGAGCGAAAAGCTCCTTTTTTATATTTCAGCCGTTGTAAGCCGCTTCGTCGCAGATCACCGTGACGTCCGGGTGCATATTGAGGACGGTCGCCGGGACTGAGGTGTCGATCACTCCAGACAGCAGAGCGCTCAGCGCGTCGTGCTTGTCCTTTCCGCTGACGAGGATGATTATCCGCTTCGACTTCATGATCGGCGCGAGCCCCATGGTCAGCGCGTGGTGAGGAACCTCCTCCGGGCTTGCGAAGAAGCGCGAGTTCGCCTCGATGGTCGACTCGGAGAGCGCGGTCAGATGGGTCGCGGCGGTGAGCCTGTCGGACGGCTCGTTGAAGCCGATGTGACCGTTTCGCCCGATGCCGAGCACCTGAATGTCGATTCCGGCGCGCGAAACCTCCTCGTCATATGCCCTGCACTCGGCGTCGGGATCGGCGGCTTCGCCGTTCGGGACGTGAGTGTTCGCCCTGTCGATGTTGACGTGGTCGAACAGATTGACGTTCATGAAATAGCGGTAGCTCTGGGGATCGGTCGGCTTTATCGGATAGTACTCGTCGAGATTGTAGCTCCTGACCCTTGAGAAATCGAGCTCTCCGGACTCGTACATTGCGATCAGGCGCTTATACATCCCGACAGGAGTAGAGCCGGTCGCCAGACCGAGCGTGCAGTCGGGCTTGAGCGTCATGACGGCACAAATCATCCGAGCCGCTTTTTCGGACATTTCATCGTAATTTCTACAAACCTTAATGTTCATTTTCTTCCTCTTTTCCGCGGACTTTGAAGTCATCCCGCGCTTTGAAAATATGCTGAGAATATTATAATACACCACGCAGCTTTTTTCAAGTGGAAAGCAAGATAATACTAAATGTCGGCAAGATAATTAAAGTCCTCTCCTGACGCGGTACCCGGCGAGCACGTTCTCGAACCAGTTGTCGCGCGACGGGATCGGTCTTACCGGACGCCAGACAAATTCGGGACGCATATTATTGAGCGTGACGCGGCAGATTTTCGAGGAATGTTCGGTATCGAGCTCGATTGGCTCGCCGTCAGGCAGACTGTCCGAGATAAGATAGGAGCCGCGGCTCTTTCCGCCGTCTCTGATGTATTCGAGTATCGCCGAGAGCCAGACGTACTGGGTTATCAGGATGTCGCGGTTGATCATCAGCTCGGCGAGCAGACGCGGATCGGCGGCACGGTATTTCGAAAAGCCGTCGAGCTCGGATCTTATATCTCCGACGGCGCGGATGATCTCGCGCTCGCTACGGATAAAGGCTCCGCAGCGGCTCATGCGGCGGGCGTATTCTCTGCGCCGGGCGAGTATGTCCGAAAGGCTGTCCGAGCCGCCGAGCTCCGGCAGCTCGAGCGCTTCCGGAAGCCGCCCGAAACTGCGCTCTGATGCGGTAATCGCGGCGAGTATCGAATCGGCGGCGCGTCGGCTTCCGACCTGAGTGGAGTTGAGAGCGCTTCCGCCCGGACGCCGGATGCCGAAAACTCCCGCCGCTTCGCCGACGACATAGAGCCCTTTCAGCGAGACGCTCTCGTAGTCGGTGTTGACCTCGAAGCCGCCGTTGCTGTGCTGAGCGCAGATGTCAGCCTCGAGCGGCTCGGAATAAAGGTCGATGCCGTGGCTTCTGTAGAGCTCGATAGCCTGCGGATTCATTTTGCAAAGCCGCTCGATCGGAGTCGGGAGCAGCGCGCCGGAGTTTTCGAGATAGCGTCGCGGCTCGTCGTCGAGCAGCGAGAAGTCAAAGGACTCGCCCGCAGCCGAGGGATTCTGCCGGAAATCGAGAAATACTCTGCGTCCCGCCCTGCGCTCGCTGAATACCGCGATGTCTACGAGCGAGGAGTCGCTCCCCGAGCTGCTGTCGAGCCTTGACGGGTCAAAGGGCCACTGATAGCCCTTCCTGAACTCGGCGGTCAGCATTCGCTTTGCGTCGGGAAAGTAATCGGTTAAAAATTCGCGGCTGTCCGAGCCGTCCTCGGAAGTCGAAAAATAGCGCGGCAGCACCTGCTGATAGGTTCCCGAGAGATTCCAGCGGAATTTGGTCGAGGCGATGCCGTACTGGCTCTCGGTGACATTGACCGCCGCAGCTCCGGCTTCGAGCAGGACGCCGTGAGCGCAGGTCTGGCTCTCGGGATAGACCGTGGCGTCGTAGATCGCCGACGGCCCTCCGCACGCCCAGACTATGCTTTTCGCATGGAAAAGCACAAGCCCGTATTCGTTCAGGCTCTCGTCGGGACAGATCGCAGCGAGCCCGACCGCCCGGTTATCCTCGGTCAGCAGCTTCACGACCCGGAAGCCGTCGAAGATCGGTATATCGCGGGACATTACCGACCGCTCGAGCGCCTCGGTCATGTATTTCGAGGTCAGCGGGCCGCAGGAGGTCGCGCGGGTGCGGGTGTCGTGGTCGGTCTGATATCCGGCGAACTCGCCGAACTCGTTGTAGGGGAAGGGAACGCCGAGCTCGACGAGCCGCATGAACGCCCGGGTGCTCCCGGCGGCTTCGCAGAGCGCGAGGTCTCCGTCCACGCAGCCGCCGTCGAACAGCGATTTTGCCATATCGCCCACCGAGTCGGGCGTAGAATCCGACAAAGTGAGCTTATAATAGGTCTGCTTGTCCGAGCCGGTATTGCGGGAGGTACCCATCTTCAGCCCCTCTGTGACGACGGCAGTCTCTCCGCCGCCTGCCGCGATGAGGTCTGCGGCGTTGAGCCCGGCGGCTCCGCTGCCGACGACTATCGAGTCGAAGCTGTAGACCGGGGCTTTGACAGTCCTGCCGTTGACCGAGATCCAGGTAATTTCGCGGTCGATGATTTTCTTCGATATTATCATAGCCTTGAGAGCGTGAAGCCGCCGTCGATATTCATGACGCTTCCGGTCGTATAGGCAAAATAGCCCTCGCAGAGCGCGTATACCGCCTTTGCGATGTCTTCCGGCTTGCCCATGCGCTTTATCGGGAGCAGACCGCCGTCGATCAGCTTCTCGTATTTGTCCTTGACGCAGGCGGTCATATCTGTCTCGATGATTCCGGGGCGAAGCTCGTAGACATTGACGCCTTCTCCGGCGAGCCGGTCGGCAAAGAGCTTTGTCACCATCGAGAGCCCGGCTTTCGAGATGCAGTACTCTCCGCGGTTCAGGCTCGAGGTCTCGGCTGAGATCGAGGTGATGTTGATTATCATGCGGTGAGCGTCGGATTTTCTTGCGATCAGATATTTTGCAGCGGTCTGGCACATGAAGAAGGTGCCTTTGAGGTTTATCGAGAGCAGACGGTCAAGGCTCTCCTCGGTCATTTCGAGCAGATCCTGCCTGACGAGCGGCGCACAGCCCGCGTTGTTGACGAGGATATCAAAGCCGCCCTCGCGCTCGGCGGTCTCGAAGATTTTTTCGCGGCACTCGGGCTTTGAGATATCGGCGGCGACATAGACCGACTCGGGCGAGAGCTTTTTCAGCTCGTCAATATACTCCGAGACGGAGTCCGGCTCGCGCGTTCCGACGGCGATTATTTTGTAGCCCTTTGAGGCGAGCAGAGTTGAGATTCCGCGTCCTATGCCCCGGGACGCTCCGGTTACGATTGCGGTCGGCATGGTGTTTTCTTCCTTTCCAAGCCCGAGCCGATAGCCCGAGCCAATTTCAGTCTTTTCGTATTCGCGAAAGCCGGGTCTCCGATGACTATCGGCATATCGTCCTCGCCGAAAGCAACGTCTCCGATCGGACGAAAGCCTTCGCCGTCGTCTGTCTCGATCCAGTAGAGCTCATAGTGTCGGTTGAGATAGGAATACATCCGCGAGAGTATCGTCTATCGGCAGGATTTCAGGTCGGGCGTTCATTTTCTGTTCATAGCCGCCTTATAAATCGGCGCGTAGACCTCGCTGTCGCGGATCGGACATCCGGTCGTCGTGAAGGCGCGCATCAGCTCGGTGCATTTTCCGCAGGTCAGACAGCACTTGTTCGGCTTCATGTCCCCGGCGATGAGGTCTTTTGCAAATCCGTCGTAGGCGAACGCCATGCGCCCGAAGCCCGCCGCCGAGATCATTCCCGAGCCGACCGCGCCCGCCGCGAGATAGGGCGAGAACTGCCGCAAAAACGTGTAGCCCGTTCCGATAAAGGCGATATCCGGAAAGGCTTTCTGCAATATTGCCGCGCCGTTTATCATTCTCGCAACGCCGACCAGCGGATGCTCGGGCGGCTCGTAGCCTCCGGTGCAGTAGGGGCGGTTCACGTGGGGATTGTAGTAGGGTGTTCCCATCGTGACGTTGATTAGATTAACCCCCAGACTGTGGATATCCGAAATCAGCCGCAGAGCCTCGGAGGGGTCGAATTTCGAGGAGTCCTCCATATCGTCGCCGAAGCCATAAGGGTAGCCGATCCCGTCGTGAACGCCGAGCCGTGTTCCGACCGCGATTCCGACCTCGGACTTCACAGCCGCTATCACGTCGCGGTAGAGCCTCGTACGGTTCTCGTAGGAGCCGCCGTAGCGTCCCTTTCGGGTGTAAGCCGACAGAAGCTCGCTCAGAAGATAGCGGTGACAGGCTTTTATGTCGACTCCGTCGAAGCCGACCTGCTCCGCGAGCTTTGCCGCTTTGACATACTGCGGCACGAGCGAGTCGAGATACTCGTCGGTGACGACCGGATGATCGGCGGGGATATTGAACGGCCTGTTCAGCACCGGATTGTGGTAGGCGATAATCGGCGCGGGCTTGTTCTCTGGGCGCGAGAAGCGTCCGGAGTGGGTGAGCTGACATATGACCGGCGCTCCGTACGTCTTTTCGTGTAGCTCGTCGATGAGCCGCTTGAAAGCGTCGGCGCTCTGCTCGTTGAGCCAGAGCTGACGGTTGTTCGAGCGCGACTCGTTCGAGATCGCGACCGCCTCGAACCAGTAGAGCCCGGCGTCGCTGTCGGCAAAGCGGAGATAGCGTCTGCGTGTCAGCTCGGACGGAGCGCCGTCCGGCTCGCTGTCGAAGCCCTCCATCGGGTGTATCGCGACCGAGTTCTTAAAATGCAGTCTCTCGCCCCTGACGTCAAAGCCGCGAGCCAATACCGACGTGTCCTCCGAGAGCGGCAGGTCGAGTCCGAGCGCGTCAATGTCGGCTCTCACGTCGTCGAGCGTCTTATATTTGAAATCAAACATAGCGGTTCCTCCATTTGTTGAGCGTTTTCGCGTCCTCTATGAAATGCGCGTCCGAATCGTCCTTGACAAATTCGAGCAGCAGCGCGCGGTCTCTGCCGTCCGAGGCTAAAATATCGAGATAGCGTCTCCACGCATCCTCATGCTCGGCGAGCGGGAAGCGCAGACAGGAGCCGCTCCGCGCGTCCCAAGCGAAAACGTGAATATTCGAGACGAACGGCAGCACTCTTTTCAGCGCGTCGGCGTTGAAATCTACGTCTTTATACTGATTGGGCTGCCAGTAGAGCGTGGTATTGTCAGCGGCTATGTCGTCTATCAGCCGCAGAGCCGAATCGCAGCTGTCGGTGAGCGTTCCACCGTGATACTCAAAGCTCATCGTCAGCCCCGCCTTAGCCGCAAGCCCGGCGCAGAGCTTCGCTTCTGCCGTGAGCCTTTCGCGCTCGTCGGAGCCGACGGCAGCGCTGCCCTTGACTCCTGCCCAGATACGGATATTCCGAGCGCCGAGCAGCTTCGCGGCTGAAATGTAGCTCGCAAATTCCTCCTCGGGAGATGGATACTGCCCGAGCTTGTAATACGAGCCGTAGGAGATTATATCTACCTTATTCTCCCTCGCGTCTGCGGCGAGAGCCGCGAGCGCCGGATCGTCCTTTTTCGCGTGAACGTCCGAGCCGAGCTCGATACAGCCGAGCTCACAGGAATTTGCGAGCCGGAAGATCTCGCCAGCGGTCTTGTTTCTGAACGTGACCGAAACCAAGCCTGTTCTGAACATTTTTAACTCACCTCGTTAAGCCATCGTCTCGAGCATTTTCAGAGTTACGCCCCATTTTGTCGGCTCGCCGGAGCTCCAGCGTCCGAACTCCTCAGCCATGTACTCGCCCATGCGCGCGACCTCGTCTCCCAGCGAGCCCGCGATGTGCGGCGAGAGAAAGACGTTTCCGAGCGTGTAGAATCTGCTGTCGGGCTTCGGCGGCTCGGGGAGCGTGACGTCGAGCAGCGCGGTTCTGGCGGGCTCGGCTTCAAGCGCGGCGATGAGATCGTCCTCAACGACCTGAGCTCCGCGTCCGGTGTTGATAAAGGTCGCGTTCGGCTTCATGCGGCTGAACAGCGAGGCGTTCAGCATACCGACCGTCTGCGGATTGTTCGCGAGGTGGTTCGAGATGACCGTACACTCCGAGAAAAGCGTCTCGAGCGAAACCTTTTCGACGTTAAGCTCCGCGGCTCTCTCATCGGACAGGAACGGGGCGAACGCGAGCACCTTGATTTTGTAGGCTTTGAGCATCTCGGCGACGAGCGAGCCGATCATGCCGATTCCGATCAGTCCGACCTTGTTGCCGTAGGTTCCGGTGTAGCGTCCGCCGAGCGAGCGGTTGCTCCACTCCTTTCCGGGAACGCGGTGGAAGCGCTGGAAGTAGCCCTTGTCGGCTAAAATTATCTGCGCGACGGTGAACTCGGCGACCGGAACGGCGTTAGCCGCCCAAGCGCTGAAAACCTCGATTCCCGATTCGAGAAACGGACGCGCGAAATACTGCACCGAGCCCGCGCCGTAGAAAACGGCTCTGAGCCTCGGAAAATACCCGGCGATCTGCTCCCTTTTCAAAGACAGCATCCCCCATGTGGAGAAGATGACCTCGACCTCGCTTATATCCTCGCGGCTGTCGAGCTGTGAAATGTCGGTGATCGGCTCGAGAAATTCGAGCTTCGCTGAAAGACTTTTGCGGGTCTTTTCGTCGTAGACCTCGTTTATCTTAGCGGCGTCCCTTGTCATAAAAAGAGCTTTCATATCGTTCTTCCTTTCGGTGATGAATGTCGTTAAGTAAATTATACCATGCCCGGACGAGTTCGTCAAGCCCCTCCCGGCAGTCTGCTTTGTCAAAACAGCACAGCATCACCGCTTGGAGAAGCAAAAAATTGTGTCTTTGGCGAATAAAAATCCGCCAAAGGTCGGATTTCATCACTGAAAGCCCTTTCCTGTGGCGGATTTATAAACTTTTTTGCGGCGTTTTCCGGGTCGGCTCCCGAACGGCGGTTGAAAATCTGCGAAAATCGCGAAAGTTGGTTGAATTTCTTAACTCTCGGTCAGATATTTCGCCATTCGCTCGGGCTGATCGAGAAACTGCTTCATCGTCTGGTATGTCGAGGTCTCGCGGTAGGAGACCTCGCTCACCGCTTTGTCCGAGAGCTCGTATATCCTCGCGCCCGGATAGGCGAGCAGTATCGGCGAGTGGGTCGAAATTATAAACTGCGAGTCCCTTTCGCAGAGGTCGCGCATCAGCGTCAGCATCGCCATCACCCTTGACGGCGAGAGCGCCGCCTCCGGCTCGTCGAGGATGTACAGTCCGTTTCCGAAAAAGCGGTTCGTCATCAGCGAAAAGAAGCTCTCGCCGTGGGACATCTCGTGCAGCGAGCGTCCGCCGTAGCCCTCGATCAGCTTCGGAGACGCGGCGGGCTGGGCGTCGAGGGCTTCTATCTCGGTCGCGACGTTGAAAAAGCTCTCGGCGCGCAGAAAATAGCCGTCTCTCGGACGCCTGTTTGTCCGGCTCAGATAGAGAAATTTATAAAGCTCGGAATGTGAGCTGCGGGTCGAAAATCTGAAATTCCTCGAGCCTCCCTCGGCGTTGAAGCCGCAGCCGAGCGCGATCGCCTCGATGAGCGTTGACTTTCCCGTGCCGTTCTCGCCGACGAAAAAGGTGACGTTCGCAAGCTCGAGCGCTCCGAGGTGCTTCACGACCGGCAGCGAGCGGATATACTCCTCGCTCTCCGGCAGACACGCGCTCAAAAGCCCCTCCCGGTCGAGCTCGAGCCGGGTCACATAGAGCGCGCCGGAGCCCTTCGCGCCCATCTCAGTAGATCACCGTCGAGGATGCGAGCTCTCTCGACGCGGCGGTCGAATAGCGGCGGTAGATGCTCTCGAGCGACGAGGTGGACGTGACGGCGTTCCTGACCGCTTCGTAGGTCGCCGCGGCAAGGCTGTCAAAGCCCGAGGACATCATGCGCACAAAGTCGGTCGACGGGCTGTCGAGAATATATCCGAGCATATTCACCGACGAGTTGTCGCGCAGTCTGTAGTCGCGAAGCTCCGAGAAATACACGTCGTAAACATACTCGTAGGATACGGCGTTCAGCCCCTCGAGCACCAGTCCGGAGGTCTCGGCGTTCGGCGTGTTGGCGAGAGCGCAGAAAACCGGCGAGTCGGCTGACATCGGCGAGTAATAGGCAGTCTGCGCCTCGTCGAACTTGGGCATCGGCAAAAGTCCCCAGCCCGTCTTTGAGTCGGCGAGCTCCGCGGTGCTCGCGAGCGTCGCGGTGAAAAGCATCAGCTTTCCCTCGTCGAACAGCCCGAGCGCGTTGCTGTCGGCGTAGGTTCTGTCGCCGAAGATCAGCGAGTAGAGCTTGTCGACGATATTTCCGGCTCTCGCGGACATTGAATAATCGTCCATATAGTCGAGCGTCGGGAGCTGACCCTTTACGTTTGTGACATACTCAAGCCCCATCGAAGCCGCGGCCGCGTCGATATATCCGGCGCGGTCAAAGTCCGAGCCGTGACCCGACACGCCGTCGATCGAAGCGGCGTTCCTTGCCAGCTCGGCGTATCTGTCCCACGTCCATTTTCCCGACGTGACGAGCGAGTAGGGATCGGCATCTCCGGCAAGGCTCCGGTTGAAATAGACGCAGGCGAGCCCGTCCGGGTCAAAGCTCGCCGCGCCCGAGACCGCGAGCTGCGTGTTCCCGAGCAGCGCCGCCGAGTTGACATTCTGATAGTAGTATGGCTGCGAATAATCGGCAAAGGGCAGGCTGTTCATGTTGGCGAGGATCCCGGCGGCTCTGAACGCTCCGACCATGCTCTGCGGCAGGACGAGCAGATCGGCGTAGTACATATCCGAGGCGTAAGCCGCCTTTGCGTCGGCGAGCATATCCGAAACGCTCACCGAGTTCGCGATGATCTTAGTATTGAATTTTTCCTCCACAGCGCGAACCGAGAGCGCTCTCGCGGCTACGACCTCGCTTTCGGTCTCGCCGGAGGGACAGACGAGCTCGGGCGAGACGGCGGTCGCGATTATGACGCTCGACGCGCTGAGATCCCGCTCCGAGAGAGCGTCGAGACGCTGTTCGGCTTCGGCTCTGAGATCGCGCGGAGGCGTTGTCTCGACCGGCTCGGTCACAGGCGCTGTTGTGGATGGAGCGCCGGAGGTCTCGACGGCGGCGGTCGTGTCCTCGCTCCGATCGTTGAAAACTATAAATCCGCAGGAGGACTGAGATATGCAGACGGCTGTGCAGAGAGCCGCCGCTATCAGTCCCGCGGCTGTCGGGTGTTTCATTTGATTGACCTGCTGTCCGGTTGGCAGCCTTATATGCCGGACATCCTTTCAGATTTTAACATTTTATAAATTTGCCTTGCCGTAGGGAACAAAAGCGTAATTTTTCGCGTCTTCTGATACAAAGGTCTCAGAGCCACGCCTCGACGCGGTTGATCGAAAAGCCCTTTGCCGAGAAGTTCCGCTCGTACTCGGTCATTATGTTGTCGGCGGCGTACTCGCTTTGGTGGAGATCGTAGGTGAGGTTCTCGAGCCTGAAGCCGCACTCCCTGAACTCCTCAAGCGAGAAGTCGAACAGCCCGCGGTTGTCGGTCTTGAAGAAGATCGCTCCGCCCGGCTTCAGGATACGCTTGTACTGCTCTAAAAAACCGCGGTAGGTAAGTCTGCGCTTGTAGTGTCCCGCCTTTGGCCACGGGTCGGAGAAATTGAGGTAGATCCGGTCGACCGAGCCGTCCGCGAACACGTCCCAGAGCTTTGCGATATTTCCGATCATGAAGCGGACGTTAGGTATTTCCCGCGCCTTGCATTTTTCCATCGCGAGCATAGCCACGTCTGGGACGCGCTCGAGAGCGATGAAGTCGGCTTCGGGATATCTCTCGGCGGTACCGCAGGCAAAATCGCCCTTGCCGCAGCCGATCTCGAGCCAGAGCGGGTGAGCAGCGCCGTCGTCTCTTTTGAATATTTCCTGTATTTTATCGCCGGAGAGA
>CACXED010000294.1 GCA_902766575.1 uncultured Ruminococcus sp.
CCATCCGAGGCGCTCGTCGCGCTGAGGGCAGTCGGTCGGGACTGACAGAAAATTGTCTATCATGCTCTGACGCGCGTTCTTTACGAACTGGTTCACAAGCCGGTCGGAGCATTCGAAGTCTCCGGCGAGCTCTATATCGGAACAGAGCACGAGCGCTTCGACCTTTTCGATCCTGACGTCGCCTTCGCATGTAAGCTCCATGTACCTGAACCCGTGGTAGACGAGGGAGGGTTCGAAGACCTCGATGCCGTCCCCTGAGAGTATAAATACATCGCGGTTAGCTGCTGAACGGCAGCTTGAGGCATTTATTGTTCCTGGTGCTCCGGTCGACGGAGAGAGATTTTCAGCGTTGAGAATCTCAGCGTGACGCATCACAACCATTGAACCGCGTTCACCGGAAATGGTAAGTCGACAGATTCCGGCAATATTCTTTCCGAAGTCGTATACCATGACTCCGGGCAGCGGCTCTGTGGTGGCGACCGGAGCGAGAGTCTCGGATATCTTTACGCGTGGACCGCGCTGCGGAACTATGCTTCCGATTGATAGGGCTTTTGCGGTCGTTGTACGGGCGTTCACCCATTCAGCGTCTGCGCTGGTTTTACGCGCGTCAATTATTTCACCATTGAATATATCGTCGTATCTGACCCGACCGTCCGAGTTGGAGAGCCAATCACTGCCGGTGACTATTGACTCTGTGCCATCTTCGTATTTCAACATGAGTTCGCCTATGAACGCGAGAGTCGTACCTGCGTAGTTCATCGCGCGGTTGTACCATCCGTGACCGACGACCGCGCACAGTGTATTTATGCCTTCCTTCAGGAGGGCAGTCAGGTCGTAGGTCTGATACATAACGCGGTTCTGGACACGTGTTCGTCCGGGATCAAAATAAGTGTCGCCTACTCTCTCACCGTTCAGACTGAGCTCATAGATACCGGCGGCAGAGGCGCTCAGACGCGCGGAGATGAGTCCGGGGCGGACGGTGAACTCGCGCCTGAATACCGGTGCAGGGGCAAACTCAAGCCCAAAAAGCGCGTCCTTCGAATTTATTGTGTAACCGTGTCCGAAATATCCGCCCGCGAATTTCAGGTTATCGGGATCTGAGAAATCCTCGTAAAAGTGCTCGTCAGTCGAATCCAGCCTTACGCGCGTAAACCGTGTCTTTGTTGGGAACGGCTGAGAAAAGCCAAACCCGCCCGAACAAATGCCAAACGTTCCGGTCAGGACGATTCTGCCGTCCAACGCGATCTCAACATCTTTTCCGGATGTTATTACGACCTCATGCTCAGAGCCGATGAAATCGTCGGGGAGAAGAAAGCAGCTCACATCTTTTTCACAGATCAGCGATGTCACGCCGTCTGAGCATTTGGAAAGCGCCGCCGTGAGTTTGTTTTCGCTGATATTTGTATAGAGTCTGAGCAGAAAGTAATTTCCCTCGTCCGAAGCGCCAAAGATGATTCCGACCGATGCGTTTTTCGAATATCTGAACGAAAATTCATTTTCGTTGGGCACGAAAGCAATTTCAAGACGGAAATCCCTGCTTTTCCCGAGATAGTGGGTTTTTCCCAAGGTTATCCATTCAGCGTTTTCAAGCGGTCTGCCGACATATCCGGTCTCGAAATAAGAACCGGTCGGTTCTACGCGGAAGGTTTCGCCGCCTGACGAACAGATTCCGGAAAGCGTCCATTCATAGCGTGTGAACGGTTCAAGCGGAATGTCGAAGCTGCCGATGGTGATGATCGGTTCATCATTCTCGCGGAAAATCTCCTTCTCGAAAACTGTTTTTCCGATCGGATTATTGAGAGCTATTCTGTATGAATCGAGCAGAACATCTCTGCCATCAGAGTCTACAGCGAAGCTGTAGCATGGCTTTTCTCCGACTCCGAGCGGGGAGACAAGATGTTCGGTTCTCAAGTTAATGAAATGAGCGGTCATTGTCATACCTTTCCTGCCATTTTCTGTGGCGCATGATATAATTGTCCGATAACCTTTCAGAATCCTTTATTTGCTGGTTTAAGGTCAGGGAACAGGTTTTATTATATCATGAGGAGTAATCTTTGTCAAGGCAAAAAATACGGATTTTTTCGGAAAAACATTAACGTCTGAGCATTTTTGCTACCAGTCCGACCGCGTCGCGTATCAGCGCTGTCAGCGGGAGGTCGCCGACCCCGGCGACCATGTTGTCGCAGCGGTTGACCGGTATAAGAACTTTTGCCGCGCCGCTCTGACCGACCGCCTTCGCCATCTCGGGCGTGACCTCGCCGAAAAGCGAGTCGGCTATGACTATCCCGACCGGTCCGACGATTACATCAGCCGTCCGGCAGGCGACGACAACCGGATTCTCGCCGGTCGCGGCGTTGTCGGGCGAGGACTTCAGCATATTCGCCGTCGCGATCGAGTTCGTCCCGACCGCGGTGATTTCGACTCCCTCAAGCGCTCTCAGCGCCTCGATCAGCTGCGAGCCTATCCGCCCGCCCTGACCGTCGATTATCACTATTTTCTTCATCTGTGTTCACCAAGGAGCTTCAGCGCGTTCTTCGACGTGATCTTATCCATGAGGTCGGCGCTCAGCCCGAGCGAGGTCAGGTACTCGAACGACTCCTTCGGCGTGAACCACGGAAAATCGCTTCCGAAGAGAATGTGTTCGGGGTCGTGCCCCTCGAGCATCCGCTTTGCCTGCGCCTTGTCGAGGTCGAACGGCGCGGCGAGCGAGGTGTCGAGCCAGACGTTCTTTCTGCCGACTAAAAGCCGCTCGACATCGTCCCAGAGTTTGTTCGCGCCCATGTGAGCCGCCACGAAGCGCAGTTCGGGGAACTTCTCTGTGACTCTGACTATCCGCTCGGGCGTGCAGTGGATGAAATCGGGCGAGTAGAAATCCCAGCCCGAGTGGCTGACGACAAAGAGATCGTTCTCGATAGCCGCTCTGAACACCGC
>CACXED010000295.1 GCA_902766575.1 uncultured Ruminococcus sp.
CAACGCTTTCCGCGTCTGCTTCACCGACCCGCTTCAGGGCGTCGCTATGGCTGACTACGCTTACAACACCCTCGGCTACAAGAAGGCGGCGGTTATCCACAATCAGGACGACGACTACAGCACCGGTATGTACAAGGCTTTCGTCGAGGAGTTCAAGAAGCTCGGCGGCAAGATCGCTGAGGACGTCTCCTTCGCAAAGGACGCTTCCGACTTCAGCGCTCAGATGACCAAGATCGCGGCTTCCGACGCTGACTTCCTCTTTATGCCTATCTACGCTGAAAAGGCGGCTCAGATCATCATCACCGCTAACGAGAAGGGCGTTAAGCTCCCGCTCCTCGGCGGCGACGGACTTGACGGTATCCTTGAGTACCTAACCGGCGACAACGCAAAGCTCTGCGAGGGTCTTATCTACCTCACTCCCTTCGTTTCGACCGACGCTGATCCCAAGGTTCAGGCCTTCACCGAGACCTACACCAAGAAGTACGGCAAGGCTCCCGACCAGTTCGCGGCTGACGCTTACGACGCGGTATATCTCGCAAAGCTCGCGATAGAGAAGACCGGCTGCACCGATCCGACTAAGCTTGACAATGCCGCTCTCGTCGCAGCAATGACTCAGATCGAGCTCGACGGTCTGACCGGAAAGATGACCTTTGACGCGTCTGGCGAGCCCAACAAGGGCGCTAAGGTCGCAAAGATCGAAAACGGCACCTACGTCGCTCAGTAATCAGGCAAATCAGGCAAATAATTGATATCCGCTTTCTCCGACGGTCAAACCGTCGGAGATAAGCTGTTATCAGCGGCTAATTTCAGCATTTCCGGAAATTTTCGCGGAAATGCTGAGATCAGTGCTGATAACCTGATCCAGATCCAGATAATGAAAGGATTGTTCGCTTATGCAAATGCTGATCTCCACAATTATAGATGGGCTTAACCTCGGGTCGGTCTACGCGCTGGTGGCGCTGGGCTACTCGATGGTCTACGGCATCGCCAAGATGCTGAATTTCGCTCACGGCGACGTCATAATGGTCGGTATCTATGCGATCTTCGTTTGCCTTCAGATGAGCTCGCTGCCGGTATGGATAACTGCGATAGTCTGCGTCGCGGTCTGCGCTCTGCTCGGCTTCACGGTCGAAAAGCTCGCATACAAGCCGCTGCGCGATTCAACGCCGCTTTCGGTGCTGATCACCGCAATCGGAGTGTCCTATCTGCTCCAGAATGTCGCTCTGCTCATCTTCAAGTCTGACCGCAAGTTCCTGCAGAAGTTCATTGATCTCGGAAGCGTCAGCATCGGCGATATCGAGATACCTAAGATCTCCTTCGTGATCTGGGGAACGACTCTCGTTATTATGATCGGTCTGGATATATTCATCAAGAACACCAAGATGGGACGCGCGATGCTCGCCGTCTCCGAGGACAAGGGCGCGGCTCAGCTGATGGGCGTCAACGTCAACAGCACGATCTCGCTGACCTTCGTCATCGGCTCGGCGCTCGCCGGAGTCGCGGCGATCCTTTACGCCGCTAAGTACAAGAACGTCGATCCCTATACCGGCTCGGTATTTGGAATCAAGGCCTTCGCCGCCGCGGTTTTCGGAGGAATTGGCTCGATACCCGGAGCGCTGATCGGCGGATTCACGCTTGGACTCATCGAGGCGCTGACGATCGGATTCCTTCCCGACACGCTCACGGCTGCGTCGGACGGAGTCGCTTACGCTCTGCTCATCATAATGCTGATACTCAAGCCCTCCGGTTTGCTCGGCAAGAAGAAGATCGAGAAGGTCTAAGGAGGCTGCGACGTGAAAAGTATCATCAATCGTAAAAATATCACAAGACTCGCGGTCGCCGTAGCGATCTGGGCGGTTATAGCGCTGCTGATGGCGACCGGTATTATGAGCCGCAGTCTTCAGTCGCTGACGATAAAAATCTGCTACTATGTGATGCTGACGCTCTCGCTCGACCTGATAGTCGGCTATCTCGGAGACCTTTCGCTCGGTCACGCGGCGTTCTACGCGGTCGGAGGCTACGCAGGCGGAGCGTTCGCGCTCTATACGAATCTGCCGTTCATTCCGACCTTCATACTGGCTCTGCTCATCGGCGGCGTCGTCGCGGCGATAGTCGGATTTCTGATCAGCAAGTCGATCCTCAAGCTCCGCGGCGACTATCTCGCGATAGTTACGCTGGCGTTCGGAGAGTTCATCCGCTCGTTCGTGAAGATTATTCGCGGGCTCGGCGGAACAAAAGGACTCATCGGAATTGAGAGCTACTCGAGCCGTATTGTCGGTTTCTCGCTTTCGTACATAGTCGTCCTGCTCGTCATAATCGCAATCTACAATTTCACCCATTCGAGATACGGGCGCGCGGTCACGGCTATCCGCGACAACGCGATCGCCGTCGAGTCGGTCGGTATCGACATCAAAAAGATGAAGGTGCTCGTGTTCACTATCTCGTCCTTCATCGCGGGAATGGCGGGCGTGCTGTTCGGCTTCTACAAAACGACGCTGAATCCGTCCGACTTCACCTACAACCTCTCGATAGAGGTGCTGGTCATGGTGGTTCTCGGCGGAATGGGCAGCATACGCGGCTCAGTCATCGCGTCGGTCGTCATAGTCGCGCTTCCGGAGCTGCTCCGCGGCGCGTCGGATTACCGTATGCTGATCTACGCCGTCGCGCTCATCGCGATGATGATGTTCAAGTCCAATCCCAAGCTGGTAAAATATACCGAGCGTCTGGGAGCGGCCGTGGACAATCTCAAAAAAAGCCTTACGCGCAAAGCCGTAAGCGACAAGCCGTCGTCCGGAGGTGTATCGAAATGAGCCTGCTTAAAGTTCAGAACCTCGGAATTACTTTCGGAGGACTCAAGGCGGTCGACAATCTCTCGCTCGAGATCGAAAAGAACGAGCTCTACGGGCTCATCGGCCCTAACGGAGCCGGAAAGACCACCGTGTTCAATATGCTCACCGGCGTCTACAAGCCCACGACCGGAGAATTTTTCCTGAACGGCGAGAACCTGACCGGAAAATCCTCAATCGAAATCAACCGAAAGGGCATCGCCCGCACTTTCCAGAATATCCGGCTTTTCGGTAAGATGACCGTCGCCGACAACGTAATGGTCGGACTTTACAATCAGATGCACTACAACCTCGTCGACGGACTGCTCCGCTCACCGAAGTATTTCGCGGATGAGAAGGAGTTCTCAAAGCGCGCGGACGAGCTGCTCGCCGTCTTTGACCTTTACGACGACCGCGACACGCTCGCGTCGAATCTCCCCTACGGTAAGCAGCGCAAGCTCGAAATCGCCCGGGCTCTCGCTACCAGTCCCAAGCTGCTGCTGCTCGACGAGCCGGCAGCCGGCATGAATCCGAACGAGACCGCCGAGCTGATGAAAACGATACGCTTCGTCCGCGAAAAGTTCGATATGACGATACTCCTCATAGAGCACGATATGAAGCTCGTCATGGGTATCTGCGAGCGCGTGACGGTGCTGAACTTCGGCACTGAGCTCGCGGCAGGCAAGACCTCGGTTGCGCTGAATAATCCGCAGGTAATCAAGGCGTACTTAGGAGACGACTGATATGAGCGAAATGTTAAAAATTACCGACCTCAAGGTCAATTACGGCATGATACAGGCGATAAAAGGTATCAGCTTCTACGTCAACGAGGGCGAGATCGTCGCGCTCATCGGCGCTAACGGCGCGGGCAAGACGACCACGCTCCACACGATAACCGGTCTTGTCCCGGCAAAGTCCGGCTCGATCGAGTTCGAGGGAAAGGAGCTCACCAAAATCCCCGCGCACAAGATCGTCAGCATGGGAATGAGCCACGTTCCCGAGGGCAGACGCATTTTCCAGGAGCTCACCGTCTACGACAATCTGCTGATGGGCGCGTTCACCCGCAAGGACAAGAACGAGCTCCGCGACTCGATAAAGACCGTCTACAAGCATTTCCCGCGGCTTGAGGAGCGCAAGAATCAGATCGCCGGAACGCTCTCGGGCGGCGAGCAGCAGATGCTCGCGATGGGGCGCGCGCTGATGTCGAAACCGAGGATACTTCTGCTCGACGAGCCGTCGATGGGACTTTCGCCGCTCTACGTCAGCGAGATTTTCCACATCATCGAGGAGATCAGCAAGATGGGTACGACTGTGCTTCTGGTCGAGCAGAACGCGAAAAAGGCGCTCTCGATCGCCAACCGCGCGTATGTGCTCGAGACCGGAAACATCGCGCTCGAGGGCGACGCAAAGGAGCTCATGCAGAACGATTCGGTCAAGAAAGCATATCTGGGCGAATAAAGAAAAGACCTCGAAAGAGGTCTTTTTCGTTTAACCAAGTATCGTGGAGAGGACAGTCAGAGCTATCATCAGCCCCCAGTTGATGAACAATAGTATTGTCTGAACAATGATCGACGAGCGTTCGGGTTCGTCGTAGTCGTCGGGAGTGCAGAGCTTTCCGAAATAATAGCGGCGCGAATAAAATCTGTAGAACTTGGTCGGAAAAACAAATCCGAAACCGATTACAACTTCCGAAAGCACTGCGACCCATAAACCGAAAAACCGCTGAAATATCCCCATAACGACGATAGTTCCGATTGCGCTGAGAAACGCGAAAACGGCGGCAATATTGAACCACATCGGCTTGACGAACTTAGGCTTGCCGGCGTAAGGCTCGCCCGTGTCGAGTGCATGGCCGCAAGAGACACAGGTTTTGCTATTCGTTGGCTGAGCCGTTCCGCAGTTGGGGCATATCTTTCTTGACATAAGCGTTACCTCCGTAATGTGGTAATGATATTTTACCACATTGCGGAGATTTTGTCAAGCGTTATTCGGGCAGTTTCGAGACGAATTCCTCTACAATCGTCTCCATGTTCGGAATCTTGGACGAGAGGTTGTTGTCCTCGGAATTGAACATACCGTAGAAGATGCCGTCGCGGATTGCGCCGCAGAGCGTCGTGTCGCCGATATCGACCACACGCGCGTCGAAGATGATGTCCAGCATTTCGCGCGATTCCTCGTCGCGGATAACCTTGCCGTAGAGCACGACGTCATAGTAAGCCGGAATGACGGTCAGGCTCGAAGCGTAGTTGAAGTATTCCAGCACCGCTCCGGTGAACTCGAGGTTCTGGTTAGTGACCGGCACTATCGGCGCGTTGTAGTAGGAGACGCGCGAATAGTAGCGCTCCTGCTCCTCGTCAAATTTCGGGTAGGGAATGATGCCGAAGTCGGTCTCCATTGAGCGGAGCTGCTGAACATAGAAGAACGAAGCGTCCATGAACATCAGCTGGTCGTTCGTAAAGAGCTTGATACAGGATTCGGGAACGTCATAAAGCCCCTGATCCGACGGCTTGTAATAGGTCTCTGCTCCGTAGGTGATGTCGAAAATCTTGTTGAACACATTTATGAAGCGTTCCTCGCCAACGGCAAGATAGGGAATACCGCCGTCGTCCTTCTTTACCGCCATCTCGCCGGCAGCGATCCAGAAGTCGGGCAGCACCTGCTTGGGATGAGAAGCGTAGCCGTAGCTGTCGTTTTCGTCCATTTTTGTGTCGCCGTTGAGGTCGTTAGTCGCGGTCTTCATCATGCCGAGCATCGCGTCGAACGTCCATTTTCCGTCTCTGACGAGCGAGTAGATGTCGCCGACCTTGTAGTCCTCGGCGAGCTTCTTGTTGAATGTCAGCGCATAAGTCAGGTCGTGCGTGCTGGTCAGCATATCGCCGATAGCGATGTACTGCTGTCCCGCGAGCGTGAGCGACTCGTTAAAAGCTTTGTTCCAATAGGTCTTTTCAAGGTTGATATAAGGAAGCTCGGAGGTGGGGATTATAAGCTCCTCCTGCCAGAACGAGAGCGCGTCTGTGCAGCGGACATTCGCGATGTCGTACTCACGGTCTCCGGCTAAAATCGGCGTGCGGAATTTTGTAGCATTGTCTTCAAATACCGCTTCTTCGAGAGTAATTCCGAATCTTTCCTCGGTCATTCTCTGGCGCTTGTACATGGCGTCGTTCTGAGAATCGCCGTTTTCCTCGTCAACTACCATATGGTTGTTGACGCTCGCGTTTTCGTACATTGCGATGATAAACGTCTCGCCGTCAAACTTCACATCGTCAGGGATTTCACATTCGCCGCTCATGTCCTTGGCGGTTGTGACCTCAGCGGCTGATGTGTCGCCGGAGGACGTTTGCTTACCGTCGTCGGTCTGGCTTCCGCAGGCAAGGGTCTGGGTCATTATCATTACCGAAAGCAGCAGAGCTGCTGCGATTCGACGCTTGAAGCTGGTTCTTTGCATGGTATCAGAATTCCTTTCATAATACTCCGGCTGGGGTCAGAACGGCTTGGGACGTCTCCCTGCGTTCTGAGTTCGCCGTGTAGATTTTTTTGAGAATTGCTGTCCGGAAAGCATCCTATAAATATTGTATCATAAATTTCAAGCGATTTCAACTCCAAAACCCGGTGAAAAAGTCCGAAATTCCGACTTTTTTCAAAAAATCAGCCCTGAAAAAAGCTCTGCCGCCCGGTTTCGGACGGCAGATTTTATAGCTGTAAAACAGTCTGAAAACTCAGAATTTGAACTGCGGGAGATAGTCCTTATTAGCCTCGAACATCTCGTCGACCATCTGTCTGATCTCGGCGAGCGAGCAGACTGCGGCGGTCAGCGGGTCGTTGACGCAGGCGTGGTAGATCATTTCCTTGTCCCCGGCGATGCAGCCCTCGACGGCTAATTCCTCGCCCTGAACCGTTACGGTGTTGAGCGCGGCGATCTGACGCGGGAGCTTGCCGACCTTGATGGGCTGAAGTCCGCGCTTGGACGCGACGATCGGGACCTCGACTATGACGTCGTCGGGCAGGTTGTCGATGAGCCCGTTGTTGCGGATATTTCCGCTGAACTCGAACATCTCGCCGTCGCCCATGACCGCGTTGATGATGTAAGCCGCAAACTCCTGTCCGCGCGCGAGGCTGATGGCGTCCTGATCGAGGATCTTCTGCATTTCGGCGTCGCGGGTCTCGGTGCGCTTGGTGATGATCTTGACCGAGTTTGCGTAGGAGTCGGGTATGTACTTGTCGATGAGATCCTGACGCTTTCTGAACCACGCGTTGTACTCCGAGTTGTGACCGCTCGACTCGGTGACGAAGTAGCCGAGACCCTTCATCATCTCGATGCGGACAGCCTCGCTCTTGTAGATCTCAGGATTTTCGACCGCCTTGAAGATTTCGGGGTAAGCGTCCTTGCCGTTGACCTTGAACTCGTAGTAGAACGCCTGATGGTTGACTCCGGCGCACTTGTAGGTGACGTCCTTCATGTCGGCGCCGATCCATTTTGCGAGCATGGCTGCCGTTCCCTGAACGCTGTGGCAGAGTCCGGTGAGCTTGACTCCGCAGTGCTCGAGGTAGCTCGTGACCATGCACATCGGGTTTGTATAGTTGAGCACGAGCGCGTCGGGACAGAGCTCGAGGATGTCCTTTGCGAACTCCTTGAGCACCGGAGCGCTGCGCAGGAAGCGGAAGATACCAGACGGTCCGCGGGTGTCGCCGATGACGACGTCAACGCCGTATTTCTTGGGGATAGAGAGGTCGCGCTCCCAGACCGGGATCTCAGTGTCGTTTCTGATGGTGATGAGAACGACGTCGGCTCCCTTGAGCGCGGCGCGGCGGTCGAAGGTCGACTCGACAGTGCCGGGATAGCCGCCCTGCTCGATGGTCTTTTTGATGATCTTCTCAGCGGC
>CACXED010000296.1 GCA_902766575.1 uncultured Ruminococcus sp.
AGTACACTCCCAAGGCTGACGCTCAGATCAAGGTCGCTTTCCACATCAACTCCGATGAGGACGGCAAGGACGGACGTGAGGGCGAGTACTTCGCAGGCACCGATCAGGGCAACGCTTGGTCCGAGTCCAGCAAGTACGACACTCTGACCCTGACCGCTAAGAAGTATGAGGCTCCCAAGAAGGAGACCGCTGCTCAGACTGCTGATATCGGCGTTATCAGCGCTCTCGCATCTCTCGCAGCTTCCGGCGCGGCTGTTCTCTCGATAAAGAAAAGAAAGTAATTGAGGAACCGCTGAATCAAGGTCGCTTTCATGCGTGAAAACTCAAATTGTTCAGCATATCCAAAAGAATAATTTCCGCAAAAAAGCGGATAGCGCTAAGGCGCAAAAGTGGCTGTCGCAAAAGCGACAGCCACTTTTTTTAATGCAAGATCGCGCCGCGCGGCGAGCCGTGCGGCGAGCCGCCGCTCCCAAAGTCAAGGTTAATTACTGCGCCGCCATTAGTTTCAGCCACATCAAACAACCTGCGTCGCAGAAAGAATCATTTTCAAGCTCGCACTTCCGCGCACGGCGAGCCGCCGCTCCCATAGTCAAGGTCAGTGACTGCGCCGCCGTGCGGCGAGCCGCCGCTCCCAAAGTCAAGGTTAGTTGACTGCGCCGCCATTAGTTTCAGCCACATCAAACAACCTGCGTCGCAGAAAGAATCGTTTTGAAGTTTGTACTTCCGCGCACGGCGAGCCGCCGCTCCCAAAGTCAAGGTTAATTACTGCGCCGCCATTAGTTACAGCCACATCAAACAACCTGCGTCGCAGAAAGAATCGTTTTCAAGATCGCACTTCCGCGCACACGCGAGTGTGCGCGGAACAAAGCGGCGATACGCCGCGCGAACGCGAGGTGAAATTTGAAATTCGCACAAATTTCAAGCGCGTGTATGGGAGCGGCGGCTCGCCGCTGTGCGCGGAACAAAGCCGCAGTAAGCGGCGCGAGCGCGAGGTAAAATTTGAAATTCGCACAAACTTCAAGCGCGTGTATGGGAGCGGCGGCTCGCCGCTGGGAGCGGAGGCACGCCGCCGCCGGTGCGGTGATTATTTCTTGAGTTTGGCTTGAGCCTTGAGACGGGTTGCGGTGTCGAGGATGCTCTTGCGGAGTCTTATCGACTTGGGCGTGACCTCCATAAGCTCGTCCTCGGCGATGAACTCGATAGCCTCCTCAAGGCTCATGATCTTGGGCGGAGTGAGAATGAGCGCCTCGTCCGCGCCGGAGGAACGGATAGCCGTGAGATGCTTCTTCTTGCAGGGGTTGACCGCGATATCGCCGATCTTGGGCGACTCGCCGATGATCATGCCCTCGTAGACCGGAGTCTGGACGCCGACGAACATCTGTCCGCGATCCTGAGTCTGGTAGAGACCGTAGGAGGTCGTCTCGCCGTCCTCGCTGGCGACGAGCGAGCCGGTGTAGCGGAGCGTGATGTCTCCGCGATAGGGCTGATAGCTGTCAAAGACCGAGCTGATGATGCCCTCGCCGCGGGTGTCGGTCATGAACTCGCTTCTGTAGCCGAACAGGCAGCGCGCCGGGATCAGGTACTCGATGCGCATACGGCTGCCGTGGAGGTTCATCTCAAGGAGATCGCCCTTTCTCGCGCCGAGCTTCTGGATGACCGTGCCGTCGTACTCCTCGGGGACGTCGATGGTGACGTGCTCCATCGGCTCGCAGCGCTGACCGTCGATCGTCTTGTAGAGGACGTGAGGCATCGAGCAGGTCAGCTCGTAGCCCTCGCGGCGCATGGTCTCGATGAGGATCGAGAGGTGCATCTCTCCGCGTCCGGCGACCTTGAAGCAGTCGGTGGTCTCGCCGTCCGATACTCGCAGCGAAACGTCGCGCAGCAGCTCCTTGTAGAGACGCTCGCGGAGCTGACGGGAGGTGACGTACTTGCCCTCGCGTCCGGCAAAAGGCGAGTCGTTGACCGAGAAGGTCATTTCGAGGGTCGGCTCGCTGACCTTGACGAACTCGAGCGGCTCGATGCAGTCGACGGCGGTGATGGTGTCGCCTATCGTGACGTCAGCCGCGCCGGAGAAGCAGACGATGTCGCCCATCCTGGCCGACTCGACCGGTATGCGCTGGAGACCGTCGATCTGGTAGAGCGAGACGATCTTGGTGCGCTTGGGCGGCTCGGTGGAGTGGTAGTTAGCGACCATGACCTCCTGACCGACCTTGATGACGCCGCGCTCGATACGACCGATTCCGATGCGTCCGACATAGTCGTTGTAGTCGATGGAGGAGACGAGCATCTGGAGCGGGCCGTTCTCGTCGCCCTCGGGAGCGGGGATGTACTCGAGAATGGTGTCGAACAGGCACTTGAGGTCTTTACCGCGCTCGTCCGGGACGAGAGAAGCCGTGCCGTCGCGTCCGCAGCAGAAGATCATCGGGCTGTCTAACTGTTCGTCGGTGGCGTTGAGGTCCATCAGAAGCTCGAGCACCTCGTCGATGACCTCGTCGATGCGCGCGTCGGGACGGTCGACCTTGTTGATGACGACGATGACCTTGTGATTGAGTTCGAGAGCCTTCTGGAGCACGAAGCGGGTCTGGGGCATCGGGCCCTCGGCAGCGTCGACGAGCAGGAGGACGCCGTTGACCATTTTGAGTATGCGCTCGACCTCTCCGCCGAAGTCAGCGTGACCGGGAGTGTCGATGATATTGATCTTGACGTTTTTGTAGTGAGCGGCGGTGTTCTTTGCGAGGATGGTGATGCCGCGCTCGCGCTCGATGGCGTTCGAGTCCATGACGCGGTCCTCGGTCGCCTGATTTTCGCGGAAAATACCGCCCTGCTTGAGCATTTCGTCGACAAGAGTGGTCTTGCCGTGGTCGACGTGCGCTATTATGGCTATGTTGCGAAGATCTTCTCGAATCAAGTTGATTAGCTCCTTATATTTTATTTTGATCTGCCTTGACTTTAATCTTAAAAACTATACCGCCGGACGTGACCGGACGGTATCAAAATACATTATATTATACCACAAATCGCCGCGTCTGAACAGAGCCAAAACAGACGAATTTTGCAGATTTCAAGGGCTTTTTTTTGATATCGGCGAAAATCCGCGGGAAAATTTCGGATCCGACGTTTTCTGCCGGTTCTTTTATGTGCGCAGCGTAAAGTATCAAAAAAAACCACTTGACAGCTATCTGCCAAAGTGGTATAATATTTCCGAGCAGCCATTTTGCGTTTGGGCATAGCTCCCCTATCTTATCACGCCTATAGTATAGCACAGAATCTGCTCAAAGTCAATACATTTTCCGCGCAATTTACATTTTGTTAAAGAAAGTGGGTAAAAAAATTATGAATGAGCAAAAAATGATCGGAATCAGATCGGGCGGCGAGTGTATCCGCACGTCGGCCGAGGGGATCCTGCGGCTGAACAACACGCTTGAGAGCCGCGGACTCGCGCTTACTCCCGACGAAGCCCGCGGGCTCGCAGAGACGCGGCAGAAATCGCTGATTGCCAACTCGCGGGTTGAGCTCGGACTCGGCGCGGTAGAAAAGCTGATACTGAAATTCTCGGCTTCGGGCTATGCCGCGCGTGAGAGCTGGATAGAGCTTCTGAACCTCGCGCTCGAGCTTTTCTACTTTGTCAAGACCGAGACGCGGGACGGCGTCGGCGACGTCAGTCTCATCGACTTCATGTTCGACAGCCTTGAGAAAAACGGGGGTTCGCCCGAGCTGCTCGCCCAGAGCTGCGAGCGGCTTATCACGCGGCTCAACTGTGGCGGGATAATCGGCGACAACATCGCCGGACAGTCGGCTTCCGACGACGGCAATTTTGACGGGGAGGATAACGATAATGACCGCTGACTTCAATAAAACCAACGACAGACTGCCCGAGCCAAAGCCCGGCTCCGGATCGTCCGGCGCGGAGAAGATAGATCCCTCCGCGCTCGACGGATCGAACTACACGCTCACCCTCGCGCTTGAAGCCCTGCGCACCGGAGCGATCGGCCGCGCCGCTTACGACGCCTTTATCGAGCGGGTGTTCGATAAGCTCGCCGACCAGATAAGGCTCTATACCGGCGGAGAATCCGACTCGGTGATGAACGAGACGGCGGTCAAGCTGCTCGGCTCGGTGCTTTATAACTGCGATCTCGCGCTGAAGCCGGTCGGCGTCGGGACGGCGCTCGGCAGGATCATGAACGAGCCGATCGACAGCATCTATTACGACGGACTGAGGATCAACCGCGAATATATGCTCAAGGCGCTGGCCATGCTCAGAAAAGTGAAAAGGACGCGCATCGACACGATGTGCGTCTACTACAACAATCTTCTCGGCGGAGACCTCGAGCGGCTTATAAAGAGCTATGACCCGAAATTCGACGCCAAGCGCGGCTGCGCGTGGGTCGACTACTCCATGCCGACCGTAAACCGGAGCATCTGCGGCGTCGGCGGGATCCTCCATCTGCTTGAGGAGCTTCAGAACGAGAACGATTTTGTCAACAGCTTCCCAAAGGCGCAGACCGACGCGCTCTGGGAACGCTGTCACCGGGAGATAGCTCATCCCGCCGGAGATATGATCAACCTCGGCGAGCTCGTCTTTGAGCAGGCGCTGATCTCGCTGATCGCCGGAGAGCCGGAGCCGGTGGTCCCGGTTCCGGTAACGGCGCTGATCCGGCTCTCACAGCGGCTCGAACGGAGGAGACTGAGCGGCGAGGAGGGCTGGTACGCGGCGCTCGCCGTCTCGCATAAGCTGAACAGGCGTGCGCCGCAGAAGTATCTCGACCGGCTGCTCGTGCGTATGCGGGTACAGCTCGGCGTGATCTTTGACAGCAGCGACGCGCTGTTCAGATTCTGCCGGATCTACAAAAACAGGCAGACCGGGCTCAGCGAGTCAGAATGAATTTTCCAAAGCAGTCGGGACGATGGAAGTCGGGCGTAGGGGAGTCAACCTTTGACCACATTCCGTAGGGAAGTATCCTGTGATCGCCGCCGCATTTGTAGAAATTTCCGGAAAACTCGGTGCTCTCGTCGACCGAGCTTATGTGAAAGACCTTTTGCAGAGCTTCGAGCGGGACGAACTCGTAGATATCCCATCTGTCGGGAGTCTTTGCCCCGGTGACGCGGAAAGGCTCGATTCCCATGCTGACAAGCGGAACGCGGTCGTAGCGGTCGTGACCGAAGCCGATGAGAGTCGTCGGGTTGGAGTTCGACTCTATGTTGATATAGCCGTTCTGTTCAGCTCCGGGAGCGTTCATTGTGAAGAAGAACTCGAGACAGCTGTCCTTGAATACCGGATCGTTGTGCTTTGTGTAGATGGCGCGGGGATTCGGCTCGATACACCAGAGATGCGAGTAAATGCCCTCGCGCTCGTCGCCCGACTTGACGTAGACGACCTGAGCTCCGGCTTCGGGACGGTAGTCGCTCTCCCAGAGATAGGTGTCGATGAGAGCGGTATCGACGGCGCTCCAGTCGATCTCCGGAGAGGTGAGCAGCTTTACCGTGTAGGTTTTCATGGCTTATGTCCTTTCTTTGATCTGAGATACTCTATTATACAACATTCCCCGGGAAAAAGCAATAGCTATTATGAATTTTTTGTAAACTCTCGCGTATGAGCTTTACAAACCCGCGCCGCTGTAATATAATATTAGTAACAAATCAAACTGTTCCCTCGGAAATCGAACAATCTACAGGCTGTGAACGGAAGGATCATGTGCGGGAAGGCTCAGAGAGGCGCGCCCCTTTGGAAGGGTGGTGTGAGCGCGCTCCGGAGAGCGCATGAATAAGTGCGTCCGTGAGCCTGTCGGGCGAAATCAAGTAGTCCGGCACGGGTGCTCCCCGTTACAGGAGCCGGCGGTGAGAGCTTTTTGCCGCCTCAGAGCTATAAGATAAAGTGGAACCGCGTTAATACGCCTTTATTCCCATGCGGGAATAAGGGGCGTTTTGTTTTTTGGGAGGTATTCATGAAACTTAAAACCAAAACCGTTGAAGTCGACCTTGACAGGATAAAGGAGGACGTACGCAAGGCGAAGGACGAGATCGTCACCGACATCCGCGTCATCCGCGAGCGCGACCCTGCCGCTACGAGCGATCTCGAGGTCGCTCTGCTCTACTCGGGCTTTCACGCAGTGCTTTTCTATCGGGTCTCGCATATGCTCTACGAGAAGAAGAAATTCTTCGCGGCGCGGCTCATCAGCCAGAGCGCGCGCTTTCTGACCGGCATCGAGATCCATCCCGGAGCCAAGATCGGCAGAGGGCTTTTCATCGACCACGGAAGCGGAGTCGTCATCGGCGAGACGGCTGAAATCGGCGACAACTGCACGCTCTATCAGGGCGTGACCCTCGGCGGAACCGGCAAACACGTCGGCAAGCGTCACCCGACCCTCGGCAACAACGTCATGGTCGGCTCGGGCGCAAAGGTGTTAGGCCCTTTTAAGATCGGAGACAACAGCAAGATCGCCGCAAACGCCGTCGTGCTCGACGAGATCCCCGACAACTGCACCGCCGTCGGAATCCCCGCCCGCGTCGTCAGACGCAACAACCAGAAGGTCGACTGCGACCTCGACCAGATCCACATCGCCGACCCCGTCGCTCAGGAGTTCTGCAAGATGAACCTGAAGATAGAAGCCCTCGAGCGCGAGCTCGACGAGCTGAAAAAAGAACGGAAGAAAGAAAACAAAGAATAACAACTCCAAGGAGATATAAAAATGAGATTCTACAACACACTCACAAAGCGCAAGGACGAATTTGTGCCGCTCGAGGAGGGCAAGGTCAGGATGTACGCCTGCGGCCCGACTGTCTACGATTTCTTCCATATAGGAAACGCGCGCTGCTTCATCGTGTTCGATATGCTCCGCCGCTATCTCGAGTACCGCGGCTATGAGGTCAAGTTCGTGCAGAACTTCACCGACGTGGACGACAAGATCATAAAGCGCGCCAACGCCGAGGGCGTAACTCAGCGCGATATCGCCGAGAGATATATCGCCGAGTACTTCACCGACGCAAAGGGTCTCGGCATCCGCCCGGCTACCGTCCATCCCCGCGCTACCGAGAATATCGACGAGATGATAAAGATCGTCTCGACGCTCATCGACAACGGCCACGCCTACGCCGTCGACATGGGAGAGGGTAATTCCGACGTATACTTCAGAACGCTCTCGTTCAAAGAGTACGGCAAGCTCTCGCATATGCCGATAGACGAGCTCGAAAAGGGCGCGCGCATCGACGTCTCCGAGCACAAGGAGGACGCGCTCGACTTCGCGCTCTGGAAGGCCGCAAAGCCCGGCGAGCCCTACTGGGAGAGCCCGTGGGGCAAGGGTCGTCCCGGCTGGCACATCGAGTGCTCGGCTATGGTGCTGCGCTACCTCGGCGAGTCGATAGACATCCACTGCGGCGGTCAGGACCTCACCTTCCCGCATCACGAGAACGAGATCGCTCAGTCCGAGTGCTGCACCGGCAAGCCCTTTGCGAGATACTGGCTGCACAACGGCTATATCAACGTCGACAACACCAAGATGTCAAAGTCGCTCGGGAACTTCTTCACCGTCCGCGACGCGGCTGCCAAGTACGGCTATCCGGTAATACGCTTCTTCATCCTCAGCGCGCACTACAGAAGCCCGATAAACTTCTCCGCCGATATCTTAGCCCAGTCTAAGAACGCGCTCGAGCGTATAATCAACTGCATAAACAATCTCGAGTTCTATCTCAAAACCGCGGCTCCCGGAGAGATCGGCGACGCAAAGGCTAAAGCCGACAAGCACAAGGCCGACTTCATCGAAGCTATGGACGACGACTTCAACACCGCCGACGGCATCGCCGCTATCTTCGAGCTGGTTCGCGACGCTAACGAGCTGATCGCCTCCAACGCTTCTTCCGACGCCGCGAAGTATACGCTCGATATGCTCACCGAGCTCTGCTCGCTGATGGGCTTCCTGCCTGAGAAGTCGGGAGCGGACGACGAATTCACCGCGATGATCGAGGCTAAGATCGCAGAGCGCGCCGCAGCTAAGAAGGCTAAGAACTACGCCGAGGCCGATAAAATCCGCGCCGAGCTCCTCGAAAAAGGCGTTGTGCTTGAGGATACTCCCAAGGGTACAAAATATCGCATCGAAAGATAAGGAATTTGATGTAATTTGCATATTGCATTTTTATGCATTTTGGTGTAATATATATACATAATATTTTACACCACATCGCGCAATCAAATTACATCATTAAGGAGTAAAAATCATGAAAAAGACACTCGCGCTCATTTTAGCGGCAGTCATGCTCGCGCTCTGCTTCACCTCCTGCGGAGGCGGTAAGCAGGTTGTCAAGGTCATCGACATCGACCTCACCGACGAGGAGTACGCTTTCGGCGTTGACAAGGCTCAGCCCGAGCTGCTCGACAAGGTAAACGCCTTCATCGACAAGATCATGAAGGACGGCACCTTTGACAAGATCTGCAACAACTACTTCGGCGACGGCACTCCGAACCCCGTGACCTCGGCTGAGTTCGACGCATCCAAGGATCAGCTCGTCGTGGCTACCAACGCCGGCTTTGAGCCCTTTGAGTACATGGACGGCGACAAGTACGTCGGTATCGACATGGAGATCGCCGATCTCCTCGCAAAGGAGCTCGGTATGGAGCTCGTCATCAACAACATGGACTTTGACGCGGTCTGCCTGTCGGTCGGTCAGCACAAGTGCGACATCGCTATGGCTGGTCTCACCGTAAAGCCCGACCGCGAGGAGTATGTAACCTTCTCCAAGTCCTACTACGCCGCTTCCCAGAAGCTCATCGTCAAGGCTGACGACGCCACCTTCGACGCCTGCAAGACCAAGGAGGACGTTGAGGCTATCCTCGCTCAGAAGGACGTGAACACCAAGATCGGCGTTCAGAACGGCACCACCGGTCAGTTCTACGTCCAGGGCGACGCAGACTGGGGCTTTGACGGATTTGCTGTCACCTGCACCGGCTACAAGAACGGCTCGCTGGCGGTTCAGGACGTTATCAACGGCAACCTTGACTATGTGGTCATCGACTCCGCTCCGGCGACGGCTATCGCTTCGGCGTTCAACAAGCTCGCCTGACCCCAAACGGACGAATAAGAAAAGCGCTCTCCCGCTTTACCGGCGGGAGAGACTTGTTAATCGCGGGATCAGCCGAAAGCTCTGCCTGACGCCGCGTTCATAAGGAGAAAATGTATACGAATCTGTTTTTGGCGGTCATAAAGAACGAGTCGCTGCTTCAGAACTCATTCTTCCGCAAGCTCGACAAGTTCCTCGACGTGCTTATCAACAAGGGCGGCTATACGAGGGTGCTTGTCGGTCTCAAAAATACGCTGATAATCGCGATACTCGGTCTGGTCATCGGCGTTCTGATCGGTACGCTTATCGCGACGGTCAGGGTCATTCCGAAATACAAGGTGCTGCCGAGAGTGCTCAACGGCATATGCACTTTCTATGTCGGATTTTTCCGCGGCACGCCTATGGTCGTGCAGCTGCTGCTGTTCTACTACGTCATGCTCCCGCTGATGGGACTTAATATGTCGGGCGTGAACGTGTCGATAATCGTATTCGGACTCAACTCGGGCGCGTACATATCCGAGGTCATGCGCTCGGGAATCCAGTCGGTCGACGGCGGTCAGATGGAAGCCGGACGGGCCGTCGGTCTGTCCTTCTCGACCACGATGATGAAGATAGTCATCCCGCAGGCGGTCAAGAATATCCTCCCGACGCTCGGAAACGAGTTCATCGCGCTGATCAAGGAGACCTCGGTCGTGTCCTTTGTCGGAGCGGCCGACCTCTACGTCGCGTTCAACATGATCGGTACGAACTCCTACGAGTTCATGGTGCCGTATCTCGCGATGGCGATAATCTATATTGTGATAGTCGTGCTCATCACTCTGGGCATCAGGCTGATGGAAAGGGGACTGAAACGCAGTGACAGACGCAACTGAAAACACCAAGCTCATAGACGTTATCGACCTGCGCAAGAGCTTCGGCGAGCTCGAGGTTCTCCGCGGCATAAACGTCACCATCAACAAGGGCGATATCGTCTGCGTTATCGGCCCGTCGGGCAGCGGCAAGAGCACCTTCCTGCGCTGTCTCAACTGCATGGAGGATCCGACCTCCGGTCACATCATCTTCGACGGCACCGACATCGCCGACATGAAGGTCGACATCAATATCCATCGCCGCAAGATGGGAATGGTTTTCCAGCAGTTCAATCTTTTCAACAACAAGACGGTCATTCAGAACATCATGCTCGCGCCGGTGCATATCGGGCTGTCCGATCTCAGAAAGGCGAAGCTGAAAGCGGCTTTCGGCAAAGGCCCCAAGCCCGAAAAGACCAAGGAGCAGATAATCTCCGAGGCTCACGACCGCGCGATCGAGCTGCTCACCCGCATCGGTCTGCAGGACAAGGCTGACGTCTATCCGTCCACTCTTTCGGGCGGTCAGAAGCAGCGCGTCGCGATAGTCCGCGCGCTCGCGATGAATCCCGAGGTCATGCTGTTCGACGAGCCGACGAGCGCGCTCGACCCCGAGATGGTCGGCGAGGTCCTCGACCTGATGAAGCAGCTTGCGCTCGACGGGATGACGATGGTCTGCGTCACCCACGAGATGGGCTTTGCCCGCGAGGTCGGCTCGAGGATACTCTTTATCGACGAGGGAAAGATACTCGAGGAGAACGCTCCGGCGGAATTCTTCGCCAATCCCAAGCATCCCCGCACCCGCGAGTTCCTGTCAAAGGTGCTCTGAGCGCTCTCCGGCAGGAGGAACAAACATCAAAAGACGCCGCAAATCCGCGGCGTCTTTGTGCTTATTGGGTAAGATCTGTCCGGCAAATGTAAAATTTATTCGACATAAGTCTTACATATTGACAAACTATTCCGATTGTGATACAATTTTAATGTTACGAGACTTAAATTATTGAACCAACAGCGCTCAGCGCGATAAAATATAATGACCAGAAAACTGAAAAGATTTATTGCCGCCGGTACGGCCGCTCTGCTGCTCACGGGTACGGCGGCTTATGCGGGCAGGCTCGGCATACCGGTCGCGGCAGCCGATTCAAACCGGCTCGGATTCCCCGACGTCAGCGTCTCCGACTGGTTTGCAAACGACGTATGGAAGCTCACCGACGCCGGAATAATCAGCGGCTATCCCGACGGATATTTCCATCCCGAACGGGAGCTGACCAACGCGGAGTTCATCAAGCTGCTCGTCTGCGCCGTCGGCGTCGACGAGTCCGGCGGGAACGTGCGGCTCTATCCCGAGCACTGGGCGAGCGGATATATCACCTGCGCCTATGAGCGGGGAATGATCACCGACGACGATCTCGTCGCCGGATTTGATCCCGACTCGCCGATCACCCGCTCCGCCATGACCAAGATGATGATACTCTCGCTGGGCATCGAGACGGTCAGGACCGACACCCCCTTTACCGATACCGACGACGTCTACGCCTGCGCCGCGTATGGGGAATATCTGCTCCGCGGCTACATACAGCCCGACGGGAGCCGGATCTGCAACGGCTCGGGAAGGGCTATGCGAAGCGAGGCAGCGGCTATCGCCGTCCGCGTCATGGAGTACCGCGCCGACCCTTACGCGTTCAAATCCAACGCCGTGCTTGAAAACGCCTCGGCGAATGTCCTCAGAACCGAGCAGGAGCTGATCGACCTGTTCTGCGTCCTCAACCGCGAGTTCATGACCGAGTTCACCTTCCGGACGTCGCAGACCACCCGCTATATCCGCGAATACTGCGAGCGCTCGAATGTGATAAACCTCGAGTATTTCTACAACTCCTACACCAACATCGACCCGCTGGGCGACGGATATTACCGGGTGCGCATCGAGTATCTCCCCGACGCCGCGACGGTGAGAAAATATCACTCCGAGGCTGTCGAAAAGGCCGACCGCATCGTCGCGGCGGTGATAAGCCCGGAGATGAGCCTGTCCGATCAGGTGAGAGCGCTTCACGACTATCTGGTTAAGAACTGCGAGTACGACTACGCAAACTACGCCGCCGGGACGATCACGCAGGAGTCGCGGCTCGCCTACGGAGCGCTCGTCGGAGGAAAGGCGGTCTGTCAGGGCTACTGCGCGGCGTTCGCGCTGCTCTGCGAGCGCGCCGGGATACGCTGCATAGTGGTCGGCGGAAACGCTCCGAACAGTCCCGACAATCATGCGTGGAACGTCGTCCTCATCGACGGGGAAAAATATCACATCGACGTGACGCACGACGATCCCGTTCCCGACCGGAAGGGCAGCGTCTCCTACCGGTATTTCGGACTGACCGACGACGAGATGACCTCCTACGGCTACGTCTGGGACAAGGACTGCACCGCGATACGATATTTTTATTGATAGAAAAGGGCTGCCGCAAAAAGCGACAGCCTTTTTATGCAACAATACAGGGATCGGCACTTCCGCGCAAACGCGAGTATGCGCAAATTAGAACCGGTCGTTGAAACTGAATGTTCCGGGTCAGTGCTTCCGCGCATACGTGAGTATGCGCGGAACAAAGCCGCAGTATGCGGCGCGAGCGCGAGGTAGAACTTCAAATCAGCAGAAACATCAAGCGCGTGTAAGGGAGCGGCGGCACGCCGCTGGGAGCGGCGACACGCCGCTGGGAGCGGCGGAACGCCGCAGTGCTTCCGCGCATACGCGAGTATGCGCGGAACAAAGCCGCAGTGTGCGGCGCGAACGCGAGGTAAAACTCCAAATCAGCAGAAACTCCAAGCGCGTGTTTGGGAGCGGAGGCTCTCCGCCGCCGCGCGCTCATTCGACGGTGACTGATTTGGCGAGGTTTCTCGGCTTGTCGACGTCGCAGCCACGGGATACAGACGTGTGATACGCCAGCAGCTGCAGAGCCGCCGCTGCCGGGAGAAACGCCAGCCTCGGGTCGATCTGCGGGAGGGTCAGCGTCGCGTCGGCTTCGGCGATAATGTCAGAGGCTATCGCGATCACCTCGGCGCCGCGGGCTTTCACCTCGCGGATGTTGCTGACCATCTTGCCGACGAGCTCCGGAACGGTGCAGAGCGCGATCACCGGAGTTCCCGGTACGATAAGCGAGATCGTGCCGTGCTTCAGCTCTCCGGCGGCGTAGGCCTCGCTGTGGATATACGAGATCTCCTTGAGCTTCAGCGAGCCCTCCGACGCCAGCGCGCAGTCGATCCCGCGCCCGATGAAAAAGAGATCCTCGCTGTCCTTTATCCTGCCCGCAAGGAGCTTCAGCTCCTCTGCGCGGGAGATCACCTCTCCGACCGCCTCGGGCGCACGGCAGCTCAGCTCATTCGTGAGCGCTCTCGCGTCGGCTTCGGAAAGTATCCCGCGGCGCAGACCGCAGTCGACCGCCAGCAGCGCCAGCAGCGAGGTCTGAACCGTATAAGCCTTGGTGCTCGCGACGGCGATCTCCGGTCCGGCGAGCGTGTAGAGCACGCTGTCGGCTTCACGGGCGATGCTCGAGCCGACGACGTTGACGACGGCGAGCGTCTTTGCGCCCTTTGACTTCGCAAGCCGCAGCGCCGCAAGCGAATCCGCCGTCTCTCCCGACTGCGAGATGATCGTTACAATGTCGCCTTTGCCGACGAGCGGGTCGCAGTACCTGAACTCGGACGCCGTCCAGACCTCGACCGGTATCCGCGCGAGCCGGTTGAACAGCTCTCTTGCGATGAGACCGGCGTGCATGGCCGTTCCGCAGGCGACGATGTGGAGCCGCGACGCTTCGGTCAGCGCCTTTGCGTCGAGCTTCTCGCCCGAAAAGTCGGGCAGACCTCCGGAGATCCTCGGACCGAGCGTCTTTTTTATCGCGTCGGGCTCCTCGTGGATCTCCTTGAGCATGAAATGCGGAAAACCGCCGCGCTCGGCGGCTTCGGTGTCCCAGAGGGCGGTCTTTATCTCCTTTTCAACCCGGACGCCGTCTTTCAGGATCGTTATCCCATCGCTTTTGACGACGGCGATCTCGCCCTCGTCGAGCTGACAGTAGCGGCGGGTGCGGCTGAGTATCGCCGTGATGTCCGACGCGATGAAGTTCTCGCCGTCTCCGACGCCGATGATCAGCGGGGAGTCCTTTCTGACCGCGTAGATGCGGTCGGGCTCTCCGGCAAAGACGATCCCGAAGGCGTAGGAGCCGCAGAGCCGCTTTGTCAGCCTTGCTATCGCGGTGAGGCTGTCGTCGGTGCGGCGATACCAGTCGAGCAGCTTTGCTGCCGCTTCGGTGTCGGTGTCGCTTTCAAAAACGTAGCCCAGCGCGGTCAGCTCCTCGCGGATGCCGGCGTAGTTCTCGATGATGCCGTTGTGGACGAGCTGCAGAGCCGCGGTTCCGTGGGGATGAGAGTTCGCGTCGCTCGGAGCGCCGTGAGTAGCCCAGCGCGTGTGTCCGATGCCGCAGTGCGAGCTGGACGTCCCGGAGACGGACTTCAGCTTCTCCTCCATGTTCGCAAGCCTGCCCGCCGCCTTGACGCGGATCAGTTCGCCGCTCTCGCCGAAGAACGCGACGCCCGCCGAGTCGTAGCCCCGGTACTCGAGCGCGCGGAGCCCCTCGACAAGACGCTCCACCGAATTATCTTTTCCTATATAACCTATGATACCACACATAACCTTATTTCCTTTGTGCGGGATATCATGTCAGACGGCGGCGCGGCGCGCCGCCGATATGCCTTTGAATTTTTAGTTTGTTTGACGGACGCTTTGTTCCGGAGTCGCCTCCGGGCTTTGTAGTCCGTCCCACGACGCGGCTGCTTCCGCGCCGGAAAAATATCCGCCGAATCTTTCGATGATTTTTCTCCTCGTCAACTCCGAAAGCCCTCGCGGGCAATCCGGAGTCCCGGCGCTTTTTCTTTTCTTTCCTTCTTAAAAAATGCTTTCTTTTTTCAGTTGTAGCTCTCGAGCTGCTTTTTGATCTTGGCGGCGGTCTCGTCGCAGATCTTCTTTATGAACTCGGAGTCGTCGCCCTCAGCCATGACGCGGATGAGCGGCTCGGTTCCCGACGGACGGGCGATGAGCCTTCCGGCGTCGCCGATTTCGCGCTTTGCGTCCTCGAGGATAGACTTGACCTCGTAGTCGGTGTAGAACGCCAGCTTCTCCTCGGCCGTACAGGAAAGATTGACGATGAACTGCGGGTAGCGGGTCATGACCTTTGCCGCGTCGGAGAGCTTCTGTCCGGTGCGCTTTAGCTGTGAGAGCAGCTGAACCGCCGTGAGCTGTCCGTCTCCGGTAGTCGAAAAGTCGCGGAAAATGATGTGTCCCGACTGCTCGCCGCCGAGATAGTAATCCTCAAGCAGCATCTCCTCGAGCACATAGCGGTCGCCGACCTTGGTCGCGACAAAGCGGATGTCGTTGTCCGCGCAGAACTTTGTAAAGCCGAAGTTGGTCATTATCGTTCCGACGACGGCGTTCTTGTTGAGCTTTCCGCGCGCCTTCATGTCGAGCGCCGCGATAGCCATGATCATGTCTCCGTCGACGTCGCAGCCCTTGTCGTCTACGCAGAGGCAGCGGTCGGCGTCTCCGTCGAAAGCGATCCCGGCGTCGAGCTGATGCTCGAGCACGTAGGCTCTGAGCTTATCAAGATGCGTCGAGCCGCAGTTGTCGTTGATGTTGATACCGTCCGGCTCTGCCGATAGGATGTGGCAGTTTGCTCCGAGACCCTCGAACAGCATTTTTGCCGTCCGGCTCGCCGATCCGTTGGCGCAGTCGAGCGCGATGTTCATTCCGTCGAGCGAATAGAGCGCGGTGCTGCGCAGATGGTCGATATAGTCCTTGACGGCGTTCTGCGCGCGGGTGACTCTGCCGATGTTGTCGGGGCTTGCCATCCTCGGCGCGGGAGTTCCGTCGAGCACGACCGACTCGATGCGCTCCTCGAGCTCATCCTCCAATTTGTAGCCGTCCTCGTTGAAGATCTTGATTCCGTTGAACTGGTAGGGATTGTGCGACGCGGAGATCATGATTCCCGCGTGAGCCTTGTACTTGCCGACGAGATAAGCTACCGCCGGAGTCGGAATTACTCCGAGGTCGATGACGTCGGCTCCGACCGAGCAGAGTCCGGCTATCAGCGCCGACGCGAGCATCTCTGACGATATGCGCGTGTCCATGCCGACCAGAACGGTCGGGAGATAGCGTCTGCCGCTCGAGAGCACCTCAGCCGCTGCGCGTCCGATCTGCATCGCGCGCTCGCAGGTGAGCTCAGTGTTGGCGACGCCGCGCACGCCGTCGGTTCCGAATAATCTTCCCATTGAAATTGTCCTTTCTCAGTGTTTTTTCGCGATATTGTCCGCCGCCTTGAAGATCGAACCTGCGGGAACGACTCCCCTGACGCGCGAGAGCGGGTAGACATTGCTGCTTCTGCCGATGATCGTACCGGGACAGAGAACGCTGTTGCAGCCGACTTCGACGTTGTCGCCGAGTATCGCGCCGAGCTTTTTGCGTCCGGTCTCGATCGTCTCGTCCGGGGCTTTGACGGCGACGGGAGTCTTGTCGCTCTTGACGTTGGACGTGACCGCGCCCGCGCCCATGTGCGACTTGTATCCGAGGATCGAGTCGCCGACATAGTTGAAGTGCGGCACCTGAACGCCGTCGAACAGCACGCAGTTCTTGAGCTCGCAGGAATTGCCTACGACCGCGCCCTTGCCGACGATAGCCGAGCCGCGGATATACGCGCAGTGGCGGATCTCGGCGCCCGAGTCGATGATGCAGGGCCCGCCGATGAAAGCGGTCGGCGCGATTTTCGCGTCCCTTGCGATCCAGATATCCTCGCCGCGCCTGTCGTATAGCGACGGGTCGAGCTTTTCGCCTATTGTAATAATGTAGGCTTTTATCCGGTCGAGAACGTCCCACGGGTAGATGCTTCTATCGAAAAGTCCGGCGGCTATCGTCCTTGTGAGGTCGAGGAGCTCGCTTGTGTGTGGAATGGTCTGCAAATTTGTAATACTCCTTTCCGGCGAAACCGAAGTTTGCCATATTCCGCGCCAGAAAAGCGCGGTTACTGATATTATATCACATTTTCGGGGTTTTGTCAATGAATGAAAGTTTAAGTGAATGTTACCTCTTAAATTTTTTCGCACTTTTTTTCAAAAACCCCTTGACAAATCAGAAATGATGTGATATAATATTAAAGCTGTGAGCGAGAGCCGAGCAAAGTCAAGAAGTCCTAAAAAAAACTTCAAAAACTTTTGCAAAACCTCTTGACAAACGACTTAAGATATGATATAATATATAAGTCGCAAGCGCGAGAGAAACTCAAGCAAGCGGCAAGCAAGATGGTCCTTGAAAATTGAACAACAAGAGATAAGATGAAGTACAAAGCAGTGAGGCTTCGAAAGAAGCATGAAACTGAAAAAAGTAAAGATAATCACAAATCTCGACAATTCTTTTGAAACACGAATCAAAAGGTAAATTCAAAGTATAAGAGCAAAATATCAGAAGCTCTAAAGAAACGGTATCAAGCGAAGAAACGGCCGTAGAGGGAATTAAGGACTGCGAAATCAGTGCGAAAACCTGTCGGTTCGAAGTACTTGCTTAATATATAATTTTTTTAGAGAGTTTGATCCTGGCTCAGGATAAACGCTG
>CACXED010000297.1 GCA_902766575.1 uncultured Ruminococcus sp.
AGGAGAATATCAGCGCGACCGGGACCGGATAATCCATACAAAGTCCTTCCGCAGGCTCATGCACAAGACTCAGGTCTTTATCGCTCCCGAGGGCGAGCATTACCGCACCCGACTCACGCATACGCTCGAGGTAACGGGGATCGCCAGAACGATCGCGAGAGCGCTCAGGCTCAACGAGGATCTCGCCGAAGCCGCGTCGCTCGGACACGATCTCGGTCACACTCCCTTCGGGCATATCGGAGAGGCGGCGCTCAAGGAGTGCTATTCGCCGGATTTTTCCCACTACGCTCAGTCGCTGAGAGTCGTCGACCGGCTCGAGCGGGACGGAGCCGGGCTCAATCTGATGTGGGAGGTCCGCGACGGGATATTCAACCATCAGGGGAAGAACCTCGCCGCGACGCTCGAGGGACGGATAGTAAAGTTCGCCGACCGGATAGCTTATATCAACCACGATATCGACGACGCCGTCCGGGCTGGGATACTGAGAAGCGAGGATATCCCCGAAAAGCTCAGAAAGACGCTCGGCTCTACCCACTCGGAGCGGATAAACACTATGGTGTCGAGCGTGGTATACGAATCCGCGAGATTGATGGAAAGCGAAAGTCCCGACATAGCCATGGACATTGAGACCGGCGGCGCTATGCAGGAGCTGCGGAGCTTTCTGTTCGAGAGGGTCTACTACAGTCCCGAGGTGCTCGCCGAGGAAAAGCGCGCAAAGGAGCTGATTTTCCGGCTGTTCGCACACTACTGCCGCCATCCGGATGAAATGCCCGAGGCATACAGCCGCGGCGACGAGCCGGTCGAGCGGAGAGTCTGCGATTTCATCTCCGGAATGACCGACCGCCACGCGATAAGCCTTCTGGAAAGGCTGACGATACCCCGCGGCTGGACAGGCGGTTGAGAAGCATTTTCACGAAAGGCGTGAGGATTTACCCGTACATATGATACCACCTGAAATAAAAGAGGAGATCAAATACCGCTGCGATATCGTGGACGTGATCTCGGGATATGTCCCGCTGAAGCGCGCGGGGTCGAATTACAACGGGCTCTGTCCCTTCCACAGCGAGCGGACGCCGTCGTTTACGGTATTCCCGTCGACAAAGAGCTTCTACTGCTTCGGCTGCGGCGCGGGAGGAGACGTCGTCACCTTCATGATGAAGCGCGAGAATCTCGACTACCGTTCCGCGCTGGAGCTTCTGGCAAACCGGGCGGGGATTGCTCTCCCTCCCGACGAAAAGAACGAGACCCCGGTCGGCACGGTCAAGCGAGAGCGCGTGCTGAACATGAACCGGGAAGCGGCGAAATTCTTCCACTCCTGTCTCTATTCTCCGGTAGGAGCGGCGGGACTTGCCTATCTCACAAGGCGCGGGCTGACCGGAGCGACTATCAAGCACTTCGGGCTCGGCTTTGCGCCGGACGGCTTTGGAGCCCTGACCGACTTTTTACAGAAGCGCGGCTACACAGCCGAGGAGATGAGCGCTGCCTTCCTCTGCGGCATCTCGAAAAAGAGCGGTCGCCCGTTCGACTACTTCCGCAATCGGGTGATCTTCCCGATCATCGACGTCACCGGAAACGTGATAGCCTTCGGCGGACGGGTCATGGACGACTCGGTGCCGAAATACCTCAACACCTCGGACACTCCGGCGTTCAAAAAGAGCCGGAATCTGTTCGCGCTGAACTTTGCCAAGTCCTCCTGCTCCGAGCGGATGATACTCTGCGAGGGCTACATGGACGTCATCGCCTGCCACGCCCACGGCTTCGAGAACGCGGTCGCGACGCTCGGAACGGCGATAACTCCCGATCAGGCGCGGATAATGTCAAAGTATACCAAGCAGGTGGTGATCTCCTACGACTCGGACGAGGCGGGGCAGAAAGCAACGGCAAAGGCGATGCGTCTGCTCGGAGAGGTAGGGCTCGACGTGCGCGTGCTGCGTATTCCCGGAGCCAAGGATCCCGACGAATTTCTCAACAAGAATGGCAGCTCGGCAAATGAAAAGTTCAGGCTGCTGCTCGATCAGAGCCGCGCCGGATTTGAGTTCAGGCTCGAGAGCGTGCTCTCAAAACACGATATCACAAAGGTCGACGAGAAGATCAAGGCTGCCGAGGAGCTCTGCCGGATAATTTCCGAGGTATGGTCGGAATCCGAGCGCGAGGTCTACATCGGCGTCGTCTCGGAAAAGCTCGGCATCCCGAAGGAATCGCTCGCCGGAGATATAAAGCGCATGATCCGCTCGCGCGACAGATCCGAAAAGAACGAGGAGTTCGGAGAGATCGTCCGGAAAACCGCCGGCTTCGGCGACCGGATAAATCAGGATACCGTCAAGAACGCCGCCGCTGTCAGCGCCGAGGAAAACATTCTCGGAATAATGATGCTCTTTCCGGAAAACATAGGCGCGGTGAAGTCGGGACGGATAAAGCTCTCGCCGGACGATTTCTACTCGGATTTCAACCGGCGTGTGTTTGAGGAGATCATGGAGCGCTGCGACGGCTCGCGTCTCTTTGACTACGGCGATCTCGCGGAGGATTTCAATCCCGACGAGATGGGGCGCATAACCTCAATGATCGAGCGCAGGCGTCCGCTGACCGCAAACGGAGAGGACGTGCTCTCGGATATGATAGAGAGGCTCCGCGCCGAAAAGGCTCAGAAGCGCTTCTCCGAGGCGGGAGACACCCGCTCGGCAATAGAGGATATCCTCGCCCGTCAGCGCGAAAAGCTCAAAAAGCGCTGACTGACGTTGATGATAAAATAAAACCCGAAAGGGAGGATTATAAAATAAAGTAAATAAATATAAGATACCGCAAAACCAAATCGTATAACTGAAAGGAAACCAAATCATGGCAGAAAAGACTAAGCTCGAAAACGAAAACGCCGAGGAGAACGAGGACGCCAAGGAGAACGAGGAGCTTGACGATTTCGACGGGGAAAAGAAATTCAACGTCGGCGATCTCATCGCAAAGGGCAAGTCCAAGGGCTCGCTCACCTCGTCGGAGATAAACGAGGCGCTCGGCGACGTCGATTTCGATATCGACCAGATAGACAAGCTCTATGAGGATCTCGAGAACAACGGCATCGAGGTCAATTATCTCGACAGCCCAGATTTCGCCGACATCGAGTCGGAGATCTACGAGTCCGCCGAGGACATGGAGAAAATGCTCATTCAGGAGGGTCTCGCCATCGACGACCCGGTCAGAATGTACCTCAAGGAGATCGGAAAGGTGCCGCTGCTCGACAACGACGCGGAGCTCAAGCTCGCGGAAAAGATGGCTAACGGCGACGAGGAGGCGAAAAAGGAGCTCGTCGAGGCTAACCTCCGTCTCGTCGTCTCGATCGCAAAGCGCTATGTCGGCAAGGGAATGTTCTTCCTCGACCTCATTCAGGAGGGCAACCTCGGACTGATGAAGGCGGTGGACAAGTTCGACTACCGCAAGGGCTATAAATGCTCGACCTACGCCACATGGTGGATAAGACAGGCGATCACCCGCGCGATAGCCGATCAGGCGCGCACGATACGCATTCCGGTGCACATGGTCGAGACGATTCACAAGGTCTCGAGAACCTCGCGTGAGCTTCTCCAGAAGTATGGTCGCGAGGCTTCGGCTGAGGAGATCGCAGAGAACATGGGCACGAGCCCCGACAAGGTCCGCGAGATCATGAAGATCGCGCAGGATCCGGTCTCGCTCGAGACCCCGATCGGCGAGGAGGAGGACAGC
>CACXED010000298.1 GCA_902766575.1 uncultured Ruminococcus sp.
AAAGTATCCGCACGTCAAGCTCAAGGCTCATGGCACTGCGGTCGGTCTCCCCTCCGACGACGATATGGGCAACTCCGAGGTCGGACACAACGCTCTCGGCGCGGGACAGGTCTTCGCACAGGGCGCAAAGCTCGTCTCCCAGTCGATTGAGTCGGGCAAGATGTTCGCGTCCGACACCTGGAAGTCGCTCGTCGCCAACGTAAAGGAGAACGGCTCGACGCTCCATTTTATCGGACTTTTCTCGGACGGAAACGTACACTCGCACATCGACCACCTCAAGGCAATGCTCACCGAGGCTAAGAACGAGGGCGTCAAGCGCGTCAGAGTTCACATCCTCATCGACGGACGCGACGTCGGAGAGACCTCGGCGCTCGATTATATCGACCCGTTTGAGGAGTTCCTCGCCGGACTGCGCTCGGCTGATTTCGATATCAGGATCGCTTCGGGCGGCGGACGTATGCAGATCACTATGGACCGCTACGAGGCTAACTGGCACATGGTCGAGCTCGGCTGGAAGACTCACGTGCTCGGAGAGGGCAGACAGTTCGCTTCAGCTCACGACGCGGTTGTGACCTACAGAAACGAGCTCCACGTCATCGACCAGGATCTCCCGCCCTTCGTCATCGCCGAGGACGGCAAGCCGGTCGGAACCATCGAGGACGGCGACAGCGTTATATTCTACAACTTCCGCGGCGACCGCGCCATCGAGATCTCCCGCGCCTTTGACGATCCGAACCTCGACAAGTTCGACCGCGTGCGCTATCCCAAGGTCGTCTACGCCGGAATGCTCGAGTACGACGGCGATCAGCACATCCCGAAAAAGTACCTCGTCAATCCGCCCGAGATCACCGAGACCATGGGCGAATATCTCGCGAACACCGGAGTCACTCAGCTCGCCATCTCCGAGACCCAGAAGTACGGTCACGTTACCTATTTCTGGAACGGAAACAAGTCGGGAAAGTTCAGCGAGGAGCTCGAGACCTATATCGAGATCCCCTCCGACGTCGTTCCCTTTGAGCAGAGACCCTGGATGAAGTGCGCCGAGATCACCGACAAGCTCATCGAGTGCCTGAGAAGCGGCAAGTACAGGTATCTCCGCGTCAACTTCCCGAACGGAGACATGGTCGGACACACCGGCAGCTTCGCGGCTACCCAGTGCGGAGTTGAAGCGCTCGACCTTCAGCTCGCGCGTATACTCAAGGTCGTCGACGAGCTTCACGGCGCGGCTCTGATCACCGCCGACCACGGAAACGCCGACGAGATGTACGAGCTCGACAAGAAGACCCACGAGCCCAAAAAGGACAAAGAGGGTCACTTCAAGTCCAAGACCAGCCACACATTGAATCCCGTCCCCTGCTTCATCTATGACAACTTCTCGTCCGATAAGTACGAGATGAAGCCCGACGAGGGTAAGTTCGGACTCTCCGACGTAGCGGCTACGATGGTCAACCTGATGGGCTACGAAGCTCCTGCAAAGTGGGACGAGAGCCTCATCGTGATCAAGTAATCGGAAAAATGATAGAAAAACTCGGTTTGCAGCTTTATTCGGTCAGAAGCCTGATGACCGACGAAAAATCGACCCGGAATACGCTGGAAAAGCTCCTCGAGCTCGGCTATTCCGAGGGTCAGACCGCCGACGTAAAGGACTACGACGGCTTTGCGAAGATATGCAAGGAGGTCGGGTTCGGCGTCTGCGGAACCCACGGCAGCTTTGACGATTTTATCGCCGACCCCGACCGCGCGATGGAAATCCACGATATGCTCGGGACGAAATTCATCGGCGTCGGCGGAATGGGCGCGAAATACCGCGAGAGCCTCTCTGCGCTCGAGGAGTTCATCGGGCTTGCGAATGAGTTTGCCGCGAAGATTCACAGGTACGGCTTCAGATTCACCTACCATCACCATTCGGTCGAGTTCGGAAAGCTCGAGGGCAGGCGTATGATGGACGTTCTCGTCGAGGGGCTCGACCCGGTCACGACCTCGTTCACGCTCGACACCTACTGGATTCAGCACGGCGGCGGAAATATCCTCGAGTGGATGGAAAAGCTGGACGGGCGGATCGACATCCTACACCTCAAGGACATGGGTATTCACGAGCTTGACAAGCCCTTTATCACCGAGATCGGGCAGGGAAATATCAATTTCGACCCGATAATCGAGCTCGCCGGAAAGATCGGTGTCAAGCACTATGTCGTCGAGCAGGATTACTGCCCGGGCGATCCGCTTGAGAGCATGAAGATAAGCTCGGATTATATTCACAAAAAGTATATGAAATAAGCCTGACCCTCCGGACGCTCTGTCCGGAGGGCTTCTGCGTTCGGTGAAATGCCGTTCCCGCGTGAGCGCTTTGTGATAAAAGTGAAATAAAATGCCAGAAATCGCGCCTGCTGAAAAATAAATAATATGAAATTTAGAAAAGGTACTTGAAATATTTTCGGAATTATGGTATAATCAATATCATAGATTTCAAAAATCGCAAGGTTTCAGGTGAAATTCAACGAAAGGCATGGTTATTTAGATGAAGCATCACTTTCGCACAAAAACAGTGTCGCTCATGGCTGCGCTGCTGCTCGCGCTGACGATGACCGGCTGCGACGACGCCGAGACGCCGCAGACCGACGATACCGGCAGCTCAGAGATCGTGACGCTCTCCGATGCAGAGGCGTTCAGCGTCGCGGATTTCTGCGTTCTGCGTGCCGACAGCTCGGAGGAGACCGTGACGAATGCCGCGGTCAGACTCAAGAACTGCATCAACGAGACCGTGACCGGCGCATCGGTCGGACTTTCTACCGACTGGGTCAAGCGCGGCGACACGATTCCGACCGATACCGCTGAAATCATCGTCGGCGATTCAAACCGGCGCGCTCAGACCGGACTCAGACGGGACGACTACCGGATAATCCGCGAGGGCAACCGGATCTACATACTCGGCGGAAGCGGAGAAGCTGTCGCGTCGGCGGTAGAGGCGTTTATCGACAACTATCTCTCGGCGGGAGGACTGACTATCCCCGATAAAACCGACGTCACCGCCTGCGGAACCTATGATATCGAGGCGCTCAGCTTCGGCTCGGAGACTTTGTCGGAGCTGAAATATTTTGCCGATCCGCTCTCTCCCAAAACGACGGCGTTCGAAGCGCTCGTGACGCGGCTTTCGGACGTGACCGGACTTCCGGCTGAAAAGACGGAGAGCGAGGCTGAGGCTAATCTCGTCCTGACTACAAAATCCAATGCCGTCAGGGAGGGCGACTGGGGAGTTACCGCAGAGGACGGCAGGCTCGTGCTCGTCGGACGGACCGAGCTCGAGTGCCGCAGCGCCTGCTCTTATGTCAACGAACTGATTTCCGGCGCAGAGCAGTCGAAATCGCTCACGATCAAGCCCGGAACAGAATCCGCGCATCAGACCACCAAGGAGGAATATTACAAAATGAGTCAGCTCGTCATTTATCCCGAATTTCCGGAGGCGATAAAGCGCGACTACGCCTACTCGGTCAGCGTCACTCAGGGCGAACGCACCGAGACGCTCCCGGTCTACAACCACACGATGGAAAGCTCGGTCAGCCGCGGAACCAACGGCGCCGACGAGTACCGCCGCTTCTCGATGTTCGCGTTCTCCGGCGATGAGGTCAGAGTCGACGTCGAGGTAAAGCAGGATTTCAAGTCCTACTCGGTGATGCCGTCGGCCAAGAGCTTCAGGAGCGAGTACAAGGACGGCGTTATCTCGGTCTGGCTCGATAAGCCCGATTACTTCCTTGTAAGGCTCGACGACGACAACAGCACGATAATCTCGGTCTTTGCCGACTATCCGGAGTTTCCCGACGAGATCGACGAGAGCGATCCTAACCTCATCAAGATCGAGGGCTGGGTCGAGCCGGAGGGAGGAATACTCGAACTCAAGGAGCCTGACACGACGCTTTATATAACGCCCGGCTCGGTGCTCAACGCCCGCGTCAGGGTCACGGGCGAGGGCTCGAAGGTGATCGGACACGGAGCTATCGTCGACCCGTTTGAAAACATCTACGAGTACGATATCCGCGAGGGCGGAACCGAGGGACACGGCTTCAATCTGCTGAACATCTCAGGCAGCGGCATCACGCTCGACGGACCGATACTCCTCGACGCGCGCTGCTTCAACATCACGGTCGGCGGAAACGACCATGTTATCCGTAACATGAAGGTCATGTCGACGATGATGACTTCGGACGGAATTTCGATCTACTGGGGCAAAAACGCCCTCGCCGAGCACTGCTTCGTCTACTGCGGCGACAACACGATGGTATTCAGCGCCGAAAATACTGTCTACCGCGACATAACCTGCGGAACGACCTGCGCGACAGTATTCCCGCAGGGAAATCCCAAGAACACGCTGCTTGAGGACATTCACATTTTCCGCTCTGACGACGGAGCGATCAACCACCTCTACAACGGCAAAAAGGATCAGCTCACCGCAGACGTGAAGATCAACGGCGTCTACTCGGTCGACTGCGTCTATATGCCGTGGTTCTTCTACGGCAGGAACATGGGCGAAGCGGCTAAGGTCTTTGATATCAGGAACGTCTCGCTCGGCGACACGACCGAGCAGAAGACCACCAAGATTTTCCGCTTCCTCAACGGCTCGAATTACGTTCTGACCGATAACTACGACCTGAAGCTGACGAATATCGCAATCGACGGCAAGCTCGTCTCCTCCTTTGACGAGATGACGCTCAGCATCGAGGGCGATCCTAAATTCACCGGAAACAAATATGCCTACGGCACTGAGGCAGGCTTTGAGCCGGTGACGAAGAACCCGACGACGGTGGACTATAAGGCGGCCGGCAAGGTCTATATCGGCACCGAGCAGATCTTCTTTGAGCATCCGGTGCTGACCGACGGCGGCTTCATGCTTCCGGCGGCTCAGACGATGAGCGAGCTCCGCACCGACAAGTGCGCGGCTAAGACTGATATAGGCGGCACGGCTTACGTCAAGGCGTCCGAGCTCGTCCCGTCGGGCATGGCGAAGGCGGTCGAGGAGCGGGACGGAGCGCTCTATATCACTCCGAATTACAACGGCGAGAATCTGTTCCTCGCGGATTCCGGCGAGATCAGCAGCTTCACCGAGTCGACCTGCTATGAGCTCGACCTCGTGACCTCCAGGGAGGGAAGCGAGACGATCTATACCGTCTACAACACAAAAAAGACGCTCAACTCCGGCATCCAGCGCATAATAGCCGAGGAGGCTCACAAGTACGGCGCGGGAACCTATCGCGTCACCTTTGAAGGCAAGGCGTCCGAGGAGGGCAGGCTGAGGATGCTCATGTTCTTCAAGAGCGCCAAGTCGATCGAAAAGACCGCTGCGGTCGCCGCCGACTGGAGCAAATACACCTTTGAGTTCACTCTGACCGACGAGCACCTCTCCGAGCGCGTCATCGCGTTCGCGATCAAGAGCGGAGGAACGGCGCTGAACGAGTTCGCGGTGAAGAATCTCGAGCTCTGCAGGATAAGCTGAACACCGATATTCAAAAGCTCCCGAGGCTGTGACCTCGGGAGCTGACTTTTTTCTTCAATTAACAAAAAATACTTGAATTATCTCCTTTCGTGTGATATAATAGCGCAGATATATTTATCTGTGAGAATTTCAAAAATATCAGCGTGAAAGGAATGGTAAATATTATGAATCCCAGAAGCGAATACCCGCGCCCTCAGCTCGTCCGTTCGAGCTATCTCAATCTCAACGGAAAGTGGCAGTTTGAGATCGACAACTCCCGCTCCGGACGTGAGCGCGGACTTTTCAAGCCCGAAGCTGTTCTCTCAAAGGAGATAATCGTCCCGTTCTGCCCTGAGAGCAGGCTCTCGGGAGTGGAGTTCAGGGATTTCATGTACTCGGTCTGGTACAGACGCGAGGTCGAGCTTGTCAAGACTCCCGGCAGACGGATACTCCTGCACATCGACGCCTGCGACTATCAGAGCGAGGTCTGGGTCAACGGAATCTCGGTCGGAAAGCACTTCGGCGGCTCGTCGCCTGCGGTCTATGACATCACCGACGCGGCTATGGACGGCTCGAACGTCATTACCGTCTGCGCCGAGGACGACGTCCGCAGCGGCAGACAGCCCCTCGGAAAGCAGTCGACCCGCTTTGAGTCCTACGGCTGCTTATACACCCGCACGACCGGTATCTGGCAGACCGTCTGGATCGAGGAGGTTCCCGAGTCCTATATAACGGGCATGAAATTCTATCCGGACATCGCAGCCTGCTCGGTGGGCATCGACATCACGGTCGCCGGGGATTATCACGGCGAGGTCGAGGCTGACGCTTATTTCGCCGGAGCGCTCGTCGGCTCGGCGGTCGGTAAGGTTTCGGGACACAGCGCAAGGCTCAATGTCAGCCTTTCCACCCGTCAGCTCTGGGAAGTCGGCAAGGGCAGACTCTACGACCTGAGAATAAAGCTCGGCGACGATATCGTCACCTCCTATTTCGGACTGCGCGAGGTCTATTACGACGGCTCGAAGATGATCCTCAACGGCAAGCCGGTATTCCAGCGTCTCGTGCTCGATCAGGGCTTCTATCCCGACGGAATCTGGACCGCTCCGGACGACGGTGAACTGCTCGCCGATATACAGCGCTCGATGGCGCTCGGCTTCAACGGCGCGAGACTGCATCAGAAGGTCTTTGAGCCGCGCTTCCTCTGGCACGCCGATAAGCTCGGCTATATAGTCTGGGGCGAGCACGGCAACTGGGGACTTGACCTCTCGAGACCCGAGTGCTACGCCGGATTTATCCCAGAATGGCTCGAAATCCTGAAGCGCGACTTCAACCATCCGTCGATCGTCGGCTGGTGTCCGCTCAACGAGACGCAGAAGAATCAGGATCCGCGCTTTGTCGAGCTGCTCTACGATCTGACGAAAGCCTTTGATCCCGACCGTATGTTCATCGACTGCTCGGGCTGGTATCACCATAAGACCGAGGTATTCGATATGCACAACTACTGCGGAGACCCGGAGACCTTCCGCAAGACCTACGAGCCTCTCACCGAGGGCAAGCCGCTTGAAAACAAGGACTGGGTCGGTCAGGTGATCCCGGCTTCGATGAGCTTTGTCAGCGAGTACGGCGGGCTCGGCTTCGCAGGCGTCGGCGGCTGGAGCTACGGCGACGGTATCACGAGCAACGATAAATTCATCGAGCGCTACAAGGGTCTCACCGACGTGCTGCTCGACAATCCGAAGATCTCGGCGTTCTGCTACACGCAGCTCACCGATGT
>CACXED010000299.1 GCA_902766575.1 uncultured Ruminococcus sp.
CACTGCGGGCACTGAGCCGGAGCAGCGTCTCCCTCGTAAACATATCCGCAGATCTTACATACAAACTTTGCCATGATAATTACCTCCTAAATTTTTTCAAGAATTGATTCAATGCTCACCGAATCGTCGGTTGCGTCAGCGATCGTGATGCTTCCGAGCTTTTCGGCGAGCCCGCTGCTGAGCTTTGCAAAGATCATGTGAAACACGCAGCAGCTTTTGTCGTTGTTTTTTGTGCACTCATATTCCCCGTCGAGACAGCGCGATATTGATATCGGCTCGTCGATGAGCTCCACCACGCTGAGCATGGTTATCTCATCCGGACTGACTGCGAGCATATAACCGCCCGCCGAGCCCTTTTTCGACGCGACTATCCCGCCGAGTACGAGCTTGCGCAGTATTTTTACCGTGAACCGCTCCGGAACGCAGGCTTTGACCGAGACGGTCCGAGAGTCCATCGTTCCGCCGCCTTTTGCCAGCGTGGACACGATCCGCAGAGCGTAATCCGCTTCCTGAGTCAATCTCATTTCGTACCTCAATCTATACCGTTTTGGTGCAGTTTTATTATACAACATTCCGGGCGGTTTGTCAAGAGCTTTTTCGAATTTTTTCAAAAAATTCGCTCTGACTCCGCCCGGAGAGATTATTCTGTCAGGAACTCAACGACTCCCGAGTAGTACCCGTTCATCGCGCTCATGCCTGATTCGATGGACGACGCTATCGAGTCGGGAGACTTGACGTAATTCGTCAGCTGCATAACCCAGCCCTTGAAGCCGTCGTACAGATACGCGAAATCTATCACGCGCGAATCGAGTATCTCGCGCATCATCTGTATCGAATCCTCGTCGCGGGTGCCTTTCTGCTCGAGTGCGACGCCGATGTAGACCGGTATGACCTTGCTGTAGGAATAGGCGCTCATAGCCTCGGTCAGCGCGCCGATCATCTCAATATTGCGTGCGCTCGCCGGAACGACCATGACAGATGCTCCGCCGTCGACGACCGTGTAGTACTCTGCCTGCTCCTCGTTATATTTCGGGAGAGGCAGAACGCCGAACTCGTCGTTCATATTGCGCATATCGAAATCGGAGCGGATAAGGTCGGTAGCCTGCATCGCTTCAAACAGGACTTTTCCTTTCGGAAAGAGCTCTCTGCGCGTCGCGCTCAGAGCGTCGGGCTTGACTATCGTACCGTTGTTTGAGGTAAAGAGCTTAGACAGCTTCTGAAGAATATCCAGCGTGCGCTCCGAGTTGATATACTGAACTACGTTCAGCTCCTTGTCGAGCCCGGCTAACCTTCCTCCCGCTCCGTAGACGAACGCCGCGAGCAGACAGCCGCCCGGAGTTCCCGCAAAGCCGTAGAAATCCTCGTCGTCTCGCATCGAGTCTCCGTTAAGGTCGCGGTACACGTCGGTGGTGAGACGGTTCAGCTCGTCGAGCGTCCACTTCCCCTCTCTGACAAGCGCGTAGAGATCGGGGAAATCGCTGATCTCCTCAGCTTTGGTCTTGTTGTACAGCATCATCCATGTCTGCTGGAAATAGGTTATCGAAAGATCGCTCTCTATCATATAGAGCTTATCTCCGACCTGAGCTTCGGATATCGACTTTGTGTACCACGGATTGTCAAAATCAACATACGGTATCGAGTTCCAGTCGTAGAAAATGCCCGACTGAGCGTCCGCTCCCGACTTGTACATCTGACCGAACACAAGGTCGTAATCGTCGCTGTCGCTCATAACCGAGTTTGTGACATTGGCGGAGATCGTATTGTATTCGAACTTTACAGTCGGCTTGATAACGACGTTGAAGCGCTCCTCCATGCTGCGCGCGCGATTCCATATAGCGTCGCTGACGACGTCCCCGTCATTTTCCGCAGGGCTGAGCTCGTAGGTTGCAACGCTGTTCTGCTCGAGAGTCCTGAACTCCGCGCCCTTGAAATCGAGCGTCGGAACCTTGTCGGTGAGGATCCCTGACGCAGTTTCTTCACCCGAAGCGCCGTTTGTCGATGCGCCGTCGGTCTGAGCCGAGGTCTGAGACGGCTCAGCGACATTGTCCCCGCACCCGACAGCCGCCGAGGCTGTCAGCAGAGCCAGCATCAGCGCCGAAGCTTTTACAAATGATGATTTCATAGCCTGATCATCTCCTTGCAATTCTGATATTACAATTATAACATCAGCCGCGAAAATAATCTATAAATTCTGTGTCGATAATTATTGATTTTGTGATCTGATCTCATTGACATGAGCAGAAATCTGTTGTATAATAGGATATAAAGCCTAATTTTCCGGAGGAAATATGGAAAATCATCACACAATCGCTCCCGGTCTCACGCTGAACTACGACATAAGCAACGAGCTCTGCGGACAGGAAACTCATTATCCGCACACGCACGATTTCTGCGAGCTCTACTTCTATATTGACGGAAAATGCAGCTACATGGTCGAGAACGGTATCTACCGGATGTCTGCCGGAACCGTGATCTTCACCCGTCCCGGAGAGCTGCACAGCGTCAGAATCGACGAGCCCTGCTCCTATGAACGTTTTTTCTATCAGTTCAATCCGCAGGCGCTCGAGCTCATTTCAAAGAATCATCTGCGCTGCTTTTACGACCGCCCGTTCGGTAAGCAGAATTCGCTGATGCTCTCGCCCGCCGCTTTGTCGGTCTGTCTCCGAAGAATAAAAAACGACTGCCGGCTGGGCGATTCCGGCTCGCCCGACTTTGAGACGACGGCTTTAGCGGATTTTCTCTATACGCTGACCGACGTCAATCAGAGCTTTGACCAGAGCTCCGATTTCATACCCTCCGAGCGGATCAACCCGCTGGTCAGCGACGCGCTCGAATACATAAACTCAAATCTCGAACAGCTCCGCTCGACCGAGAGCATCGCTCAGGCGCTCTATGTCTCGCGCGAATACCTGTCGCGGAGCTTCTCGCGGGAGGTCGGCATGACTCTCAGCCGCTACATAATAAAAAAGCGCGTCTCAAACGCGAAAAGCCTGATAGCCGCCGGAGTCCCTCAGACCGAGGCGTCGACTCTCAGCGGCTTTGACAATTATTCCTATTTCATTCAGGTGTTCAGACGCGAGACCGGGATGACTCCCCGCGAATGGAGGAACTCCCGGACGGCTCAGTCCGGGCTCAGCTGAAATCGAGCTCCGGCAGCTTTTCCCGCGCTCTTGAGAGCGCTTCGTCGTAGAACACTCCGAGCTTTCCGATATAGCTGCTTTTCCACGGCTTGTTCCTGCCGCAGTAGTGGATGATCGCCGAGCGCTCGCGAACCGACTCGACGTCGAGCTTTCCTATATTCTGACGGTGCAGCACGAAAAGCCGCTCGGTCATGTTGTAGCGGTAGGGATCGAGCGGGATTATCCGGTCGCCGTAGAGACCGCTGATGATATCCTGATCGGGGAGTATCAGCTTGCCCCTGTGCGCTTCGATATAGTCAAACACCGCCTGGACGTCCTGCTCGCGTCTCAGCAGCGCGAGGTTTATCAGCATCACGCCCGAATTGATGTACGAGCCCTCGTCCGGCATATCGAGACGCAGCTCGTTCACCCGCGTCAGCACTTTGCCGATATGCGACGCCGCAGCGAAATAATTGTCGCCCATCGGCGTGTCGTACAGCTCCCTCAGACTGCCGTTCACGATGAGATCCGGGTCGAGGTAGAGTATCCGGTCGAGCGTATCGGGCAGATATTTCGCCGCGAAGATGCGGTAATACATCTCCTTTGGATAGCGGTCGGTAGTCGGAGCGTCCGCGAGTCTGTCCTCGGCGATTTCGATCTGATGAACCGCTCCCCTGCCCGCAAGCAGCTTTTCCGCTGCCGAAAGCTCCAGCTCCTCTCTGCCGCGCAGAATATAGACTTCCAAATATTCGCCGGGATTGCTGTCCGCAAGCGACGAGAGCATGACGGTGAAATACTTTACATAGTTCCCGTCGAGCGTTGCAAGTATATTTATTGGTGTATTCATAACAATTTCCTTTCGTTCACTGGCGAATTTATTATACCACGGAATCTGCGTTTTGGCCATAGGCAATGAGTTCAAATTGTCTGAAATCGAGTTGTAACTTTTATGTTTATTTTTCCCGGCGCGGCTTGACTTGACCGGATTTTTTTGTTACAATATCTTTGAATAATCAGGAAAGGACAAAAATTCCGCGGTTCTGCGCCGCGGAAGGCTATGGCAATCACTATGCTCTACTATAAATATATTGAAGATATGTTCGCGGGAAACGAGATCGAGGGCTTTTATCTGCTAAAGGACGCGATGCTCAAGACCTCGTCAAACGGCAAGCCCTTCCTCGCCGGGAGCATCTCGGACAAGACCGGCTCCATCGACTTCAAGGTCTGGGACTATACCGGGCCGGTCGGAACCTCCGGGAGCGATATCGGCAGTGTCGTTAAGGTCAGGGGCAGCATTTCGGAGTTCAAGGGCTCGCTGCAGATGATCATCACCAACATCCGTCTTTCGGGTCCGGGCGACAGTGTAGATATCTCGCGTCTCGTTCCGACCGCGCCTATCGACAGCGAGCGCACGCTCTCGGAGATCGCCGGTATGATCGACTCGCTTGAGGACGACGATTACAGAAAGCTCGCGCAGACGATGTTCGAGCGTCACCGCGACGCCTTTGCCAAAATCCCCGCTGCCAAGAGCTTTCATCACAGCTTTGTTTCGGGTCTCCTGATGCACACCGCCGATATGCTCCGCGCCGCGGATTTTCTGGCGAGACTCTACGACGAGGTCATCGACCGCAGTCTGCTCATGACCGGCGTGCTGCTGCACGATCTGGCTAAGGAAAGCGAGTTCACATTCTCCGAGCTCGGCGTCGTGACCGACTATTCGGTAAAGGGTCAGCTGCTCGGGCATCTGGTGATGGGAGCCGAGGAGGTCGCAGAGACCGCAAAGGAGCTCGGTATCCCCGAGACGAAATCGGTTCTGCTTCAGCATCTGATCCTCTCGCATCACGGCGAGCCGGAGTTCGGAGCGGCGGTCAGACCGCTCTGCGCCGAGGTCGAGATGCTCTCGTATATCGACGTCATCGACAGCCGCATGGAGATCTACGCCGAAAATCTGCCCGACGTTCCGGTCGGAGGCTTCAGTCAGCGCATCCCCCCACTCGATAAAAAGATACATAATCACGGTTAAAAATACCGCCGCGGGTTTCCCGCGGCGGTCTGCTGCTTTCGATTATTTCTTCAGAGCGTCGATGGTTTCCTGAATCTTCGACACGCACTTTTCCTTATTTTCAGCGATTGCCGAGGCGATGTTGGTATCGCCGTCAGTGAACAGTCTGCTTATGAAATTGTCGCGGATCTGCTCGCACCAGAAAGTGTCGCCGAGGTCATAAATTCGGGTATTCATAATGAGGTCGAACATTGCGGAGGATTCGTCGTCGCGTGTATACTTGGTCTTAAGGCAGACCTCAAAGTAAGACGGAATGACATTTGTATGAGCGCTTGCCGACATAGCTTCGAGCATAATTCCGGTGAACTCTGTGTCGGTGGTGGTCATCGGTATACCGAAAATTCTTCCGCCCTCAACGCGGGTGTAATAGCTGTCCTGCGCCTCGTCATACTTCGGATGGGGGAGAATACCGTAGTCGATCTTCATATCGCGGTAATAGCCGGTATCGAGCAGACCGAACGAGGTAGTCTGGAACAGCGCGTTACCATTTCTGAACATATTGTCCTCGGTGATATTAGCATTCATCTTGGTCTTGTACCATGCGTCGTCGTTCCATGCCATTTCGACGACATCGACGAACACATTGATGAATTTCTCATCGTTTTCCATCGAGAAATAAGGGAGATCGTCAGCGTCCTTCTTGATCGAGTTCACGCCGGCGGCTACCCACATGGTAGGCTCGACCTGCTTCGGGATCGCCGACCAGCCGTACTGATCCTTATCGTCCATGGTGGAGTTACCGTCGAGATCCTTGACCGCCGCGATGCACATCTTATTGAAAACGTCATATGTCCACTTGCCGCTGTTTACGAGCTCGTAGGGTTCGCCGAGATTGAGCTCGTCCATGAGCTGCTTATTGAACGCCAGCGCGTAGGTGTAGTCGTAAACCGAGAGGTTGAAGTCGCCGTAAGCGAGCCACTGCTCGCCGCCGATGGTCATAGTATCGTTGATACTCCTGCACTAGTAGTCCTTCTCGAGGTCTATATAGGGCATATCGGCGTAGGAGATGAGCAGTCCCTGAACCGCCTGCTGGAGCGCGAGACGGTCGGTCATCGACATGATGTCATACTCGTGGTCTCCTGCGGCAAGGAGCTTGGTTGCGGTTTCGTTTGCCGGGACAGCGCCGAGAATCTCCTGCTTGATAACGACGTTGAAGCGATCCTCGACCGCGCGGTTGGACTCATAGATCGAGTCGTTGAGGATATCGCCGTTCGACTCCTCGACGTCGATATAGCCCTTATAGGCTGTGGACTCGCAGGCGAGCACCTTGAATTCGCGGCCCTCGAAGTCCTTTTCCGGCAGCTCGTCCTTATCCGACGCGACAGTTTCGGGAGCTGACGAGGTCGTTTCCGAGCCGCCGCTTGCAGTCGCATCGGGATCATTGCTCCCGCTTTCGCCGCAGGACGCCGCCATCAGGCAGGCGAGCAGCAGGGTTATAAATCTGATTGACTTTTTTCCTTTTAAATACATATACTCATCCTCCGTTAATTCATATAAGTTTGTATTCCGTGGAATATTGCTTTTGTCAGATGTCCATAGGATTCCGACCGTGCCTGAAAAAGGATGTACAAACTTAACGATATCATTATAACACATTCAAAGCAATATGTACATTTAATAAAGTGACATTCTTATGTGTTAAAAGGACATTTTTTCATAAAAATTTCATTTAGGCGGCTGTAGTCCCCGTTAATAGCGCTTTCTTCGAAAGCGTTTTTCATAATCGTAAGAAAAAATGCGGCAAAGACACAGGTACCCCGGTCTTTGCCGCATTGGAAATTAAATGAAAAAGTTTGCTGTCTGTCTTAGCCCGTCTTATTACTTTCTGCGCTTAGCTGCGACGAGCGCCGCGCCGGAAGCTGCTGCCGCAAGCGCGATGAGAGCGGTGAAGTCCGCAGTCGCCGGAGCGTTTTCAGCCTTGGCAGGAGCCTTAGCCGCGAGAGTAAAGGTCACGCCGTGATCCTTGGGACCCCAATCATACTTAACGCTCTCGTCCGAAGCGGTGGTTCCGAAAGCATTCGCGATCTTGCCGTCAGCACCGAAGTCGAGATAGCAGAACATCGCGTTGAGCTTGAAATCAGCGCCAACAGTCAGATCTCCTGCGCCCTTGAGCTTAGCGTCGTTGAGCAGGGTCTTCCACTCGAGCATGATCTCAAAGTTCCAGCCCTTGTCGGTCTTGACGGTCTTGACAGAAACGCCGTCGCCGTCGTACATCACAGCGTCGTTCTTTGACTCCTGGCGCTGGATCATCGCTTTCGACTCGTTGCAGCCGAAGGAGTAGAAAATAGCGCGGTTTTCAGCGGTGTTAGCAAAATACTGTCCCATGTCGATCGAGACCTGGAAAGCGTCGCCGTCGTACTTGCCGTCGCTCGAGAGCTTGAGCGCGGAGTCGGTCACTTCACCGGCGAGGTAAAGTCCGTTCTCGTCCCAGAGAACCGAGAGACCGGTCTTGAAATCGGCGGG
>CACXED010000300.1 GCA_902766575.1 uncultured Ruminococcus sp.
AAAAGCGCATATCGACGATCTTTTTCTCCCTCGGCGAGAGCCGCTTCATCGCCTCCCGCAGAGCGATATCCTCAAGCCAGTGCTCGTCGGTGTTTTCGGTGTCGCTGATCTGATCCATGACGTAGACCGAGTCGCCGCTGTCGGAGTATATCGGCTCGTAAAGGCTGATCGGCTCAACTATCGCGTCGAGCGCCGCCAGAACGTCGGATTTTTTCTCGCCGAGACGGGCTGAGATCTCGTCGGAGGTAGGCTCGCGCCCGAGCTCGCGGGACAGCTCCTCCTTTGCCGTCAGCGCTCGGTAGGCGAGGTCGCGCACCGAGCGGCTGACACGAATCGAGTTGTTGTCGCGCAGATAGCGTCGGATCTCGCCGATGATCATCGGCACCGCGTAGGTCGAGAACTTGACGTCGAGGCTGACGTCAAAATTGTCCACGGCTTTGATAAGCCCTACGCATCCGACCTGAAAAAGATCGTCAAGATTCTCGCCGCGGCTGGTGAACCGCTGAACGACCGAGAGCACGAGCCGGAGATTACCGGCTATCAGCTCGTCCCGGGCGGCTGAGTCGCCGTTGTGAGCCTTGAGCAGCAGCTCGCGCTTCTCCTCTGCGGTGAGATTTTTGAGTTTTGAGGTATTCACACCGCAGATTTCGACGCGGTGGCTGACGGTTTTTGCGTACATATACTTTTCCTCGGAAATATTTCGTTTCGATAAAAGTATTGCCGCTTCGACCATGCGAATATGCAGCCCGGCGCATGGTAAAAAATAGCCGCGGTCATAAAAAATCAAGCCTGCCTGTGAAAAAACACAGACAGGCTTTTTGATTTATTTGTTTCAGAGCGTCAGCACCGCGATGATCTCGTCGCCGTCCAGCTCTCCGGTCTCGCGAAAACCGAATTTTGAATAGAGCGTTTTCGCGGCGATATTCTCGGGCTCATAGGAGAGCCAGCAGTATTTCGCCTTTCCGCAGGGATAGGTGCGGATATACTCGAGCGTTTTCTCCATCGCGGCTTTGCCGAACCCTCTGCCCTGATAGCGCCGGTCGATCATGAACCGCCAGATACAGTAGCTGTCGCTAACCACCGATGGCTCCTCGTCGTCGCCGATGCTTCCGTAGCCGATCATGACGAATCCGACCGGGGTATCGTTCTCGTATAGCCCGAAAGGCAGCGCGGTATAGCCCGACTCGCGGACTCCGAAGGCTTCGATGATGCTGTTGGCGTTCGACGCGACGAAATGGATCTGCGGGTCGGCGACCTTCAGCTTTACGATGTCCCAGATGTTATCGTTGTTGATTTTACGAAGCTCCATGCGCGCCGCTCCTTTCGGGAAATAATCAGTGCTTGAAATGTCTCTCGCCGGTGAAGACCATAGCGATGCCGTGCTTGTTGCAGGCGTCGATCGACTCCTGATCGCGGATCGAGCCGCCGGGCTGAATGATCGCGGTGATTCCGGCTTTAGCCGCGCACTCCACGCAGTCGCTGAACGGGAAGAACGCGTCGGACGCCATGACCGAGCCCTTTGCGCGGTCGGGATCGGCGCCCTCGGTCGAGTCTGCGTACTTGACAGCGAGCTCGAGCGCGGTTATGCGGTTGGTCTGACCCGGGCCGACTCCGGTCGTAGCGCCGTCCTTGGCGAGGACGATAGCGTTCGACTTGGTGTGCTTCACGACCTTCATCGCGAAGCGGAGATCCTCAAGCTCCTTCTCGGTCGGAGCCTTTTCGGTCACGACGGTGAGCTTGTCCTCGTCGTAGATCGTGTCGTCGTGCTCCTGAATCAAGAGACCGCCCGCGACCTTCTTCATGTCCATGAATCCGGTGTTCGGCTTCATGATGTCGGGCAGGCGCAGGACGCGGATGTTCTTTTTTTGTTCAAGAATCGCGAGCGCTTCGGGCGAATAACTCGGCGCAATGACGATTTCAACGAAAATTTTATTGATTTCAGCCGCAGTTTCCGCATTTATTTCGCGGTTAGCCGCAATAATTCCGCCGAAAATCGAAACCGGGTCGGCTTTGTACGCCTTCATGTACGCGTCGAAAATGTTGTCCGCACTGCCGACGCCGCACGGATTCGCGTGCTTTACCGCCACAACTGTCGGCTCGGCGAACTCCTTCAGGCAGTCGAGCGCACCGTTCGCGTCGTTAATATTGTTGTAGGAAAGCTCTTTTCCGTGAAGTTGTTCCGCCGCGGCGAGTGTTCCGGTGAACTCGTTACCGATTTCCTTGTAAAAAGCGCCCTTCTGATGCGGATTTTCGCCGTAACGCATGTCCTGAACCTTCTCGAAAGTCAAAGTCAGCTTGTCCGGGAACGGCGACGAGCCGGTTTCGCGCTGCAAATACGACTGGATCAGCGTGTCATACGCCGCCGTGTGGTTGAAAACCTTGTACGCGAGCTT
>CACXED010000301.1 GCA_902766575.1 uncultured Ruminococcus sp.
CGAGCGGGTCAGATCGGGGGAGGTCAGCGTCTCCGAGGTCGCCGAGGCGATCCCGGTGATGAAGCCCTCCGAGCTCGACGACTTTGCGGATAAGCTCTCGGAACTGAGCGAGCTCTCGGAGCAGACCGATGAAAATTATTTGAAACGTCCGTCCGGGATATCCGAGCTCGAGGAGATCTTTCCGTTCCTCGGCGAGGAGGTAAAGCAGAAGCTCTTTGCGAGAGCGTTTGAGAGCGGCGACATCGGCGGGCTCTGCGAGCTCGCGCCCTTTGTCGGACGCGAGATAGTCAGCCGCTACGCGGTCGAGCTCTACCGACGCGAGGGACTCGGCAGGATTGAGAATCTGCTGCCCTTTATCGAAAAGGACGTGCTGTCGCAGATCGCCGACGAGGTTTATGAGAAGCGCGGGCTTTCGGGACTCGAGGAACTCGCGCCCTTCATGGACCGCGGCAGGCTCCAAAATCTCGCAGCCGAAGCGATCGAGCGGGACGGAATCAAGGCGATCTCGCCGATAGCGCCTTTCCTCGGCAGGGAATTTCTCGAAAAATACGTCAGGGAAAGATATCTGTGATAAAGAAAAAAGCCCCTCGGGGCTTTTTTCTCATAGTCAGCCTATCTCGACCTCGTCCTTCGGGATATCTCCGACGCCGTTGAGGATGTAGTTCGGGCGGTAGGGGAAGTTGTTCAGCGTATCAAGCGAGGTCACGCCCGAGAGCACGAGCACCGTGTCAAGCTCGCTCTCGATTCCGGCGATGATGTCGGTGTCCATTCGGTCGCCGATGATCGCAGCCTCGGCGTGATGGCAGCCGAGCGTCTTTAACGCGTGGCGCATTATCAGCGGGTTCGGCTTTCCGATGAAATAAGCGTTCCGGTTGGTGGCGAGCTCGATCGGAGCTATCAGCGCGCGGCAGGCGGGGATAATTCCGCGCTCGCCGGGAGAGGTGATGTCCGAGTTCGTACCGATGAGCTTCGCGCCCTTGAGGACGAGCTCAGCGGCGCGCTCGATCTTCTCATAGGAGAGCGATCTCGTCTCGCCGAACACGACGTAATCGGGATTGTAGTCGTTCATCGACAGCCCGGCGTCGTAGAGCGCGTTGACCAGTCCCGGCTCGCCGATGACGTAGACGCTTCCTCCGGGGCATTGCGACGCTAAGAAAGCCGCGGTCGCCAGCGCGCTGGTGTAGAAGTGCTCCTCGCTGATGTCGAGACCCATGCGGCGGAGCTTCTGAGCAAGCTCACGCGGAGCGCGCTCGGAGGAGTTTGTCAGAAAGAGGAAATCCTTGCCGCTCTGCTTGAGCCAGTCGGTGAATTCCGGAACGCCGGGCAGCAGCCGGTTTCCGTGATATATGACGCCGTCCATATCGCATATGAAGGCTTTTTTTTCGTGAAGTGATTTGAGCTCTGTTTTCATTTGCCGTTCTCCTTTGCTTGATTATCTTTATTATACAATATTTTCCCCGCGATTGCAATAGATAAACGCGAATTTCTGCGTTTTGAGTAAAAATCGCGCAAAGGAGCAAGTCTGTCAGCCGATGCGAGGCGGATTATCATAAATAAGTAACAATTGCTTTATTGACAAACAGCGCTCTCTGCGGTATAATAATATAGTATGGAAAATTATCGAATTATCGAAAGGGAGGTCGTCCCGGTTGAGCCTTAAAAATGAAAAACGCGGGAAGACCGCCGGAATAAAAAAAGCTGCTCTGCTAATCGCCGCGGCGATCCTTTGCACAACCGCGCAGCTCCCGTCTGTCGAACCGGTCAGCGCCGCGTCAACGTCGGAGTCCGAGATCAAGGCGCTTGAGGACAAGCTCGCTCTCGCTGCCGAAGCCCGCAAAAAGGCTGAACAGGCGGTCAGCGACGCCAAGTCCGAAAAAGCCGACGCGATAAAGTCCAAGCAGGCTATCGACAAAAAGCTGCTGGCGCTCTCCGAGGAGATGGCTGCGCTCGAACAGGTCATAACCGGCTACGAGCTGAGCATCGAGGCTAAAAACGCCGAAATCGACGAGAAAAACGCAGAGCTTGAAAAGCTCTATTCTGTTGTGCGCGAGCGGATACGCATAAAGCGCGAGGAGGGAAGCGCCGATCTGCTGGCGCTGGTGCTCGACGCCGACGGGCTTCAGGACTTTTTCATGGAGCTTGACCGATATGTCTGTATGCTCGACTACGACGAGCGGCTGATGAACTCCTACAGAGACGGGCTCGAGTCGCTGAACGGGATGAAAACCGCACTTGAGGATTCCAAGGCTCAGGTCGAGAGCCGTAAGGAGGAGCTGGAGCTTCGCCGCTCAGAGCTTGAAAGCGACAAAGCCGCCGCGGAAAAGCTCATCGCCGACGCAGAAAAGGACGCCGAGACCGCCGAGGCCACTCTCGCAAAGGTCGAAGCCGAGGAAGCCCGCTACAACAGGGAGCGCGAGGAAAAGCTCGCCGAGCTTCAGAAAACCTCTAATCAGGCCTACGTCGGCGGAACCTTCAAATGGCCGCTGCCGTCAAAATATACGACCGTCTCCTGCGGTTTTGGCTGGAGGACGCATCCGGTCACCGGAAAGCCGCAGTTCCACAACGGTATCGACATCCCCGCTCCCTACGGCACCGAGATCTACGCCTGCAACGACGGCACGGTCGTCGAGGTCTCCTACAACTACGCCGACGGAAATTATGTCACGATAAGCCACGGCGGAGGCGTCGCGTCCTTTTACTCGCACGTTTCGCGCTTTGCCGTCAAGGTTGGCGACAAGGTCAGCCGGGGTCAGGTGATCGCTTATGTCGGCACGTCCGGCTACACCACCGGCGCGCATCTGAACCTGAACATCTACAAGGACAGCGTCGCCGTTGATCCGATGGGGTATTTCAAATGAAATTCTTGTTAAGTCTTATGCTTGCTCTGACGCTGGCGCTCGTCGGCTGCGGAGAGACAATGTCAGAGCCGGAGGTCACTCGCATCGTCGCTCCGGACGATCCCGACAATACCGAGCCGCCTGTCACCGAAACCGTCGCCGAGCCCGACCCGATCGGCGAGCTCATCGCGTCTATGACCCTCGAGGAAAAGGTCGGTCAGCTAATCGTCTGCCGCGCGCCGGGCGATCCCGAGCAGGCGATCGCGGATATCGGCGAGTATCATCTCGGCGGGTATGTGCTTTTCGCCTCCGATTTTGCGAGCCGCGATCAGGTCAGCGCCGCGCTGATGATTCAGGGATATCAGAACGCGTCAAAAATACCGCTGATCATCGCGGTCGACGAGGAGGGCGGCACTGTCGTCAGAGTCTCGAAATTCCCGCAGTACCGCAAAACGCCCTTCGCGTCACCGAGAGAGCTGCTGGCAGCCGGCGGAACTGACAGCGTGGCGTCTGACACAAAGGAGCGCTGCGAGCTGCTTTCGTCGCTCGGGATAAACCTGAATCTCGCGCCGGTCGCGGATATCTCGAATGACAAAAATGATTTCATCTACTATCGCTCGGCTGGAGACCTCGACGCCGCCTGCGAGTATGTCAGAACCTTTGTCGAGTCGAGCGAGGGCGTCGGAACTGCGCTCAAGCATTTCCCGGGCTACGGAGGCAACGCCGACACCCACACCGGAACGGCGGTCGATACGCGGGATTACGAGAGCTTTGTGAACCGTGATTTTCGCCCGTTCATAGCCGGGATCGAAGCCGGAGCGGATATCGTCCTCGTCTCGCACAATACGGTGAACTGCATGGACTCAAAGCGTCCTGCGTCGCTGTCGCCCGAGGTGCAACGTGTGCTGCGCGAGGAGCTCGGCTTTGACAGGCTCGTCATGACCGACGACCTGTCGATGGAAGCGATAACCAAGGTCTACGGAGCGGGCGAAGCCGCCGTCCTCGCCTTTGAAGCGGGCAACGACGTCATCTGCTGCTCCGACCACAGGGTCAAATATGCAGCCCTGTTCGAAGCCGCCAAGAGCGGCAGAATAACCACCGAACGGCTCGACGAGTCGGTGCGGCGGATACTCGAATTCAAGGCAAAGCTCGGGCTCATCGAGGGCTGAAACAAATTTTGAGCTTACGAAAAAACTCGCTTCGGGAGGTAGTTTCCACAGAAGCCGGTAAATCATTATAAATTCTATTCAACAGGAGAAAAAAATGTCATCCGAAAGACAGAGCAAGATACGCAATTTCTCGATAATAGCGCACATCGACCACGGAAAGTCTACTCTCGCCGACCGTCTGCTTGAATACACGCGCACCGTCTCGTCGCGGGAGATGGAGGAGCAGGTGCTCGACAACATGGATCTCGAGCGTGAGCGCGGCATAACCATCAAAGCCCGCGCGGTTAAGCTCGACTACCATTCGCCCGACGGTCAGAGCTACACGCTGAACCTCATCGACACTCCCGGTCACGTGGACTTCAACTACGAGGTCTCGCGCTCGCTGAACGCCTGCGAGGGCGCGCTGCTGATCGTCGACGCGACTCAGGGCGTTGAGGCGCAGACCCTCGCCAACGCCTACCTCGCCATCGACAACAACCTCGAGATAATCCCGGTAATCAACAAGATCGACCTCCCGAGCGCCGACGTTGACAAGGTGCGCTCCGAGATCGAGGATATCATCGGAATCCCCGCCGAGGGCTGTCCGGCGGTCTCGGCCAAGACCGGACTGAACATTGAGCAGGTGCTCGACAAGATCGTCTCGGATATCCCCGCTCCGACAGGCGACGAGAACGCGCCGCTCAGATGCCTGATCTTCGACTCCTACTACGACAGCTATCTCGGAGTCGTAGTCAACATCCGCGTGATGGACGGCACTCTGCGTCCCGGCGACCGGATAAAGCTCATGTCGACCGGAGCCGAGTTCGACGTCGTCGAGGTCGGCTATATGGAGCCGTTCGGGCTGAGCAAGGGCGAGTTTCTCGCCGCCGGCGACGTCGGCTACATCACCGCGAGCATAAAGTCGGTCGGCGAGACCCGAGTCGGCGACACGGTAACGCTCGCCGCAAATCCCGCCGCCGAGCCACTGCCCGGCTTCAAGGAGGCGCATCCGATGGTCTACGCCGGAATCTACCCGGCGGACGGCGCGCACTACGGCGATCTTAAGGACGCGCTCGAAAAGCTACAGCTCAACGACGCCGCGCTGACCTTTGAGCCCGAGACCTCTGCGGCACTCGGCTTCGGCTTCCGCTGCGGATTCTTAGGACTTCTGCACATGGAGATCATCGAGGAGCGGCTCGAGCGCGAGTTCAATCTCGACCTCATCACGACCGCGCCGAGCGTTATCTACAAGATTCAGAAAAAGAGCGGCGAGATAGTCTATATCGACAATCCGTCGAACTATCCGAACCCCGACGAGATCGACGTTGCCTACGAGCCGATGGTCAAGGCGAGCATCATCACTCCGCCCGAGTTCGTCGGCGGACTTATGGATCTCTGCCAGGAGCGGCGCGGAAACTTCATCAACATGACCTACATCGACACCGACCGCGCCGAGCTGCACTACGACCTGCCGCTCAACGAGATAATCTACGACTTCTTCGACGCGCTGAAATCGCGCTCCAAGGGCTACGCGTCGCTCGACTACGAGCTTTCGGACTACGTTCCGTCAAAGCTCGTCAAGCTCGATATACTGCTCAACGGCGATATAGTCGACG
>CACXED010000302.1 GCA_902766575.1 uncultured Ruminococcus sp.
CAGGTCGTTCACCGTCTCGTCGGTCTCAAAGTCGACGCTCCGCCAGAAGCGAAGATAGTCAGCCGTGAATTCGCGCAGAAGCTCACAGATCTCATAAAAGCGGTGAGGAGTCTGTCTCGACGCGCGGGTCAGGCAGAATATCCAGTCGACCTCGATGAAGTTGCAGCATTTTCCGAAATTCTTCGGCAGCTCGCCGTTCCTGTACATGGCGATGCAGCTGTCGATCAGCTTTTCGGGATAGCGGAGCGGCATATGCGCCCACTCGTGGTTGAACAGGTAGTGGAACGAGCCCGCCATGTGCATATAGAGCGGCTTCGTGCCTTCCTTTGTAGTGAAGCCCTTTCGCCATAGTCCGGTCTCGGGGCAGGCTTCACGCCAGAGCCAGTCGAAATAGCGGCGATTCCATTCCGGCGTCGCTTCGCCGGAGAGGTTCAGCGCGACGAACAGTCCCGCGCCGTTGTGCGACTGCGTCCAGGGATTGTCATACCAGCCGAGCCCGTCGAGAAAAGCTTCCAGCTTCCCGGGCGCAAGGTACTGTTCGAGCGCCGCCATCGGATAGAGCGGCTTTGCGTCGAACAGCTCGAGCGCGGCGGCACAGTGAGCGGTCGTATGGATCGGATAGTGAGTTCTCTCGTGGAAAAGCCCGGTCTCGGGGCTCTGCATCGACTGAAGCGCATTCACCCATTCGGAGCGCTCGGACGGCGATTTCGGGAAATCTCCGATCGAGTAGAGGATGTTAGCCGCGTCGGCACAGCCGTAAGGGTTCAGTCCAAGCTCGCGCGAGCCTTTCGCGTCCTGCCAGAGCCAGCGGCAGTAACGCCCGTCGTCGAGCTTATGCCGCTCGACGGTTCGGCGGATTGCACAAATTATATCCTGAATATTTTCCATAATCAGACCTCAATTTATACCGTCTGGCGACGGATAACCGATGAAAACGACCTTTCCGTCCTTTTCCGGAACAGCTCCGAGCGATTTTTCCGAGCCCATGAAGCGCGCGATGACCTTTCCATGGGCAACCAGCTCGCAGTGTCCGAACCCGTTTTCAAGCTCGGAGATAAAATTCAGCTTCACGTCCGTAACACAATCGGGACGTGTGGAGGTTTCACCGCGCTTTTTGATCAGTCCGGTCGAAAGGTCGAACAGCCACTCCGAGCCGCCGCGCTCAAAGCTGACGCCGTCCTCGCAGAAGGAGGGGCTCGACGCTTCAAAGCCGAACTCGGCGAGTCTGACCTGACGTCCGGTCGAGAGGTCGATTAAATTAAGAAACGACTGCATCAGCGACCCTCGACTATATAGAAGAACGGGCTGGTCGGCGAGTTGAGCATCCTGAAGCAGGCGACCGTGTAGAAATGCCGGTCGAGCTGTGCGAGCCTTTCGCCGACGAGACGCCCCTCGAGCTCGCCCTCCGCGTGACCGGGATAGATCGCGATCAGGATTATCGCGTCCTTGTCCATCAGCTCGATTGCGGCGTCGATAGCGGCGAGCGTCGTCTCGTGCATAGTGGTGATCTTCTTGTCGCTGCCGGGAAGATAGCCGAGGTTGAACATTCCCGCGCGGACCTTTTCGTGGACGAACTCCTTTACGCGGTGGTGAGACGCGCAGAGCAGGGTATAGTTCGGGTCGCATCCGGCTTTTTCGAGGTTCTTCGCGGTCGAGTTCAGCGCGTTTAGCTGAACGTCAAAGGCGTAGACCTTACCGTCGCGCCCGACGGTTTTTGAGAGAAATTCGGTATCGTGACCGTTGCCCATCGTGTAGTCGACGGCTGTGTCGCCGGGACGCAGGTGGGTCAGAATGAAGTGCTTTTGTACGTCGAGCAGATCGAGCATCGGTTTTCTCCTTTAATGATTTCGGTGATTAAAGTTCATATTTTCTGACAAAGCGGCCGTTCCTGTCATATTCGGTAATTACAAATTTCCCATCCGCGGAAATCTCGTAGTGCTGACGAACCGAGAACTCACCGTTTTCGTCGTATAAGGTTTCGTCTGTGCAAATCGAGTCGGCGTTAAAGAGCTTTGCTATAGTCGGCTTGCCGTCGGGAGCGTATTCTGTCATGAGAAACGAGCCGTCGTCATAGTATTCCTGTGTCTGCCATAAAAGCACGTCGCCGTTATCGTCCCAGGCCTTGTAAAGCACCAGCCGGGAGCTTTCGTCCCATTCATAAAGCGTGTAGATTTCATCGTTTTTGCCGTGTCCGCTGTCACGCTTTATATTTCCGTCAGGATAAAATTCAAGTAAATGATAACTGCCGTCATCATTTATTTTTTTGGTACTCGAAAGCGTTCCGTCGGGACGAAAGCTGTCGACAACCGCGATCGATTCGTAAGGGCTCTCGTTTATGTGGGACTCAACCGTTCCGTCGTCATAATAGGTATATTCGTGGTTGTATTTTTCGGAAATCGGCTGATAGTCAGTGTCGATGATCTGCTCCCACTCCGGAAAACCGTTCATGCCGTAGTGAATCTGACGGAGACATTTCTCCTGATTCTCATAATAATTTGGATAAAAATTGAAAAATTTATCCTCTGAGAGCTTTTCGCCGCTCTTGTTGAAGTAGCTGTGAAGCTCATAACTTTTCCCGTCGGCATCGGTCTCGTATGCGGTAACAGTCTTTGATTCGTCGATTACATCGTCGATTTTGCCCGACTCGCAGGACGCGAGGGCGAAGCAGACTACAAGCAGCGCGGCTGATAATTTGTAATTGAATTTTATCATACAATCGGCGTCTTGTAGTATGCGAGCCTTTCGACGACCTCAGCGTTCGGAACGCCGATCGCGGTCGGCTTCTGCTTTCCGATGCACTCGAGGTAATTGTTGTAGAAATCGCTATAGGTCAGCTCGCGGCGATTTATCGACTCGGGAGCCTTCAGCCCGAGCTCGTAGAGCCACGGGCCTTTATATCCAACGCCCTCGAGCAGCCCGACCAGCTCGACCCAGTCGATCATTCCCTCGCCGGGCAGCCAGTGCCGCTCATTTCTGAAATCGTAGTCCGAAATATGCAGCGTGACTATCCGGCTGCCGAGCTCGTCCACGAACTTTGAGTGTTTCTCGATCAGCAGATGGTTCACGTCGAAGCAGACCATCAGCCGGTCGTCGGCGGTCAGGAACTGCTTCATGTCGGCGGTGCAGTTTCCGAGACAGGAGCGCGGCAGATCCTCGACCGCGAGGGTCATTCCGGCTTTAGCGGCGACCTCGGTGAGCTTTGCCAGCGACTCGGTGGAATATCCGAGCCGGTCATAGCGCTCCTCGGGCAGGGTAGGCTCGAGTCCGGGATGAATGACCGCGACCTTTACGCCGATATCCCCGGCGCGGTTTATATATTCGGTCTGCATTGCTATCGTGCGGCGACGAACCTCCGCGTCCATGCAGGCGATGTCGACCTTTTCAACGCTTCCCCAGAAAGGCAGATGAACGCTCCAGAGACCTACGCCGCTCGCGTCGGAGAGCCGTCTGACCTCCTGCCAGTCAAGCGTCGGATACTTGTCCGGGTGCAGGGAGATCTCGATCACGTCGACCCCGGCGGCAGCGAGCTTATCAAAATTTTCGGCATCGACCGAGCCGACAGACATACCGAATTTCCACATAACAATTCCTCCGTAAAAAGAATCGGCTGATGGCTAACGATATCCGCTGCCATTAGCCGATATTATCAAAAATTAGAATTTAATGACCTGATTTAGGCGCGCCGACTCGAAAGCGGCTTCCATGACCTTCATATCGAGACGCATCTGATCGTGCGTTACCATCTGCGGCTCGATGCCGTCGATAGCCTTGACGAAGTTGCGATAGTAGTCGTGTACATCCGAATGCGGACGCTCGATCTCGTAGGTGTCGGTGGTGATCTCATCACGCGGCGCCATCGTCTTTGTAAGCCCTGCGGCAGTTTCGACCGGAATGACGTCCGATTCGTGCCAAGCCTTGCACTTGACGATCTTGCAGTTTTCGCGCCAGTCGGTTATCATAGCGGTGCCTTTGCGGCCCTGTGCGTAGAAACGCGGCATCGGGATGAAATTGTAGGTGCCAAGCTCGATATAGGCGCGGCAGCCGTTCTTGAACATAAGCTCCAGCTTGAAGCCGTCGTCAACCTCGGTGTTGGTGAGATGATCGAGACGGCAGAATACCGTGTCGATTTCGGAGGGAACAATCTGCAGAATCTGATCGATCAGATGGATTCCCCAGTCGTAGACCATTCCGCCGCCGTATTCCTTCATTCCTCTCCAGTCGGAGGGAATGCCGCGGGAGCCCTGAACACGCGACTCGATGTTGAAAATCTCGCCGATCTCGCCCGAATTGTAGATCTGCTTGATCGCGAGGAAATCTACGTCAAAGCGGCGGTTCTGATGAACGGAGAATATCTTTCCGGCCTTTTTTGCAGCGGCGATCATTCTCTCGAGCGATTCCGAGGAAAGGGTAACGGGCTTTTCGCACAGTACATTTTTGCCTGCTTCAAGCGCCTTGATGACGACCGGCTCATGCTGATCGTTCGGAATAGCCACAGTCACCATGTCGACCGACTTGTCGGCTAAAACTTCCTCAAAGGATGAGTAGGCATGGATCCCGCGCGACTCGGCAAGCTCGCTCTTTTTCGGGTCGATATCGTAAATACCGTTGAGATGTACGACGTCGCTCTTGAGAGCGTGCTGGACGTGCCAGCCGCCCATTCCGCCGTAGCCGATAACTACTAAATTTTTCATTATATGTTTTGCTCAAAGCTGTCGCGGCGAAAACGCCGCGACAGCGTCCTTTCTGCTGATTTGCTCAGGGTTAAACGCCGGAGGTCAAGCCCAGCTCATGGTTCCGGGCTTCGGCTCGGAGATGATGACCTGCTTTAAGAACTCAACCGCCTTGCGCAGACCCTCGTCGATGGACATGAGGCTGTCCTCATGCTCGATCGACATAACCTTGTCGTAGCCGACCATGCGGAGCGCCGACGCCATATCGCGCCAGTACTGGAGATCGTTGCCGTAGCCGACCGAACGGAATACCCACGAACGGTGGATCTCGTCGCCGTAGTGCTTGGTGTCGAGCACGCCGTGCTTAGCGGTGTTGATCGCGTCGATGCGGGTGTCCTTTGCGTGGAAGTGATAGATAGCGCCCTCGAGCTCGCGGATAGCGGCGACAGGGTCGATGCCCTGCCAGATGAGGTGAGACGGGTCGAAGTTAGCGCCGATGGTCTCGCCGACGGCGTTTCTGAGCTTCAGAAGGGTCTCGGGGTTGTAGACGCAGAAGCCGGGGTGCATCTCGAACGCGATCTTCTTGACGCCGTGAGCGTTTGCGAACTTGACTTCCTCTCTCCAGTAGGGAATGAGAACCTTGTTCCACTGCCAGTCAAGAATTGCGAGATAATCGTCCGGCCACGGGCAGGTGACCCAGTTCGGGTACTTAGCGCCTTCCCAGTCGCCCGGGCATCCGGAGAAGGTCACGACGGTGTCGAGACCCATCTTCTCGGCGAGCAGAACGGTGTCGCGGAAGTCGGACTCGAACTGAGCGGCGATCTCCTTGTTCGGGTGAACGGGGTTGCCGTGAGTCGAGAGGACGCAGGGCTCGATGCCGTACTTGTCAAAGGTCGCCATGAACTTCTTGAACTCGTCCTCGTCCTTGAGAAGGACGGCGGGATTGCAGTGAGCCTTGCCCGGGTATCCGCCCGCGCCGATCTCGACTGCCTCGACGCCGAGCTTTGAGAATATAGCGAGAGCCTCGTCGAGAGTCTTGTTGCCGTAGCAGTTGGCAAGAACCGAAAGTTTCATAAAAATTATCCTTTCATATCAGTCCGGGGAAAAGTCCCCGGACGCTTGTGCACAGGTCGTGGTTCTCAGAATCTGAAGATATCGCCGGTCTTTGCGGAGGTGTAGATGCCCTCGAGGATCTTGGTTACGCAGAATGCCTGCTCGGGAAGAACGCAGGGATTCTTGTCGTTGACGATAGCGTCGATCCACTGAGCGGCTTCGATATCAGCCGGATTAGAGGATGCGCCTGCGTAGAATGCGACTCCGCCGGCCTCGAGGTTAGCGGTGGTAACGCTCTGACGGCCGTTGATGATCGAGTTGATTCTGACGCCGTTGACCATATCGCCGCCGGCCTTGGTGCCGCAGACGGTGGTGACAGCCTCGCGGACGTCGAGGGTGTTCAGAGCCCATGCCGACTCGAGGACGATGGTAGCGCCGTTCTCCATGACGATGAAGCCGAAAGCCGAATCCTCGACGGTGAACTTAGCGGGATCCCAGTCGCCCCAGGCGTTGCCGGTCTGGGTGTCGTTGTTGAGCTTGTGGTATGTAGTTCCGACGCAGTACTTGGGCTTGTAGTTGTCCATAGTCCAGAGGGTCAGGTCGAGCGCGTGAGTACCGATGTCGATGAGGGGACCGCCGCCCTGCTCGTACTCGTTGAGGAACACGCCCCAGGTCGGAACCGCGCGGCGTCTGAGAGCCGTAGCCTTTGCGTAGTAGATGTCGCCGAAGGTGCCCTTGAGAGCCTCAGCCTTGAGGAACTGAGCGTCGGCGCGCTGACGGTTCTGATAGCCGATAGTGAGCTTTTTGCCGGAGCGCTTAGCGGCGTCGAGCATCTTCTGAGCCTCTATCGAGTTGATAGCCATCGGCTTTTCGCACATTACGTGCTTGCCTGCGTCGAGAGCGTCAACAGTGATGAAGCTGTGGCAGCGGTTGGGAGTGAGGACGTGAACGACGTCGATGGACTTGTCCTCGAGGAGCTTTTTGTAATCCTCATAAACGTCGGCGTCGGGAGTACCGAAGTCGCGCTTAGCCTTTTCGGCACGCTCGGGGATGATGTCGCAGAAAGCGACCATCTCGACGTTGGGAAGCTTCTTGAGAGCGGGCATATGCTTGCCGTTTGCGATACCGCCGCAGCCGATTATACCGACTCTGACCTTATCGTTTGCACCTATTGTAGCCATTGTGAACTACCTCCGAAATGATTTTTGTGATTAACGCGGGTTCTGGCAATAAAAATCAAGCCAAAATACAATTCCGCACATATATATGATAAGCTTTTTTTCACAAAATTTCAAGATGTTTTTGTAAATTAAAACAGAATCGGCATATCAGACAATAAAAATCGCGCGGCTTTGTAAAAATTGCATATCGCGCCGATATTCAGTCTGACAGCCTGTCCGGATCCGACGGCGGAATAAGAATCCCTACATTATTTTATATAATACGTGTAATAGACCATGATCGTGCGCTCCTCTCCGCCGTGGGTCAGATCGGGGCCGGTGAGCATAGCGCCGTCATTGCTCATCAGCTCCCACGCGCGCAGCTCGGTGATCCTGCAGCGGAAAACGATGTCCGCGCTTGAGAGAACGATGAACTCGTCGTCCTTTATAGAAAGCGAGCCGGCGTGACCGATAACCGTATCCGTACCGTCCTCGGGATTGCGCTCGGTGCAGTATTTTATCGCTCTCCCGGCGAGATGCTTTGCCATATCGACGCGGAAGGACTTTGAGTTCTCGTTTTTTGATTTGGTTAGTTTCTTCAAAAAATTCAGCATGATTTGTTCACTCCGATGAAATCCGGAGCCTCCTCCTGTTAAAACCGTGATCTACCGACGTTTTTCGGCTGTAAAGGCCGTGTAAAGAAAATCTGAAGCTTTTTGCCATTTTATTCGTCGGAATTATGTCGGAATAATTAACAAAATATTTTTCGTAATTTGTGCATCTGACCAAAAATAAAGAAATTTGCGAAAACCTCTTGAAAGTTTGAAATATTATGGTATATTTATTATAACATATCGCGGCGACAATATCAAGTATGTCGGAGAAAATTTCGCGGTGTGCCAAATAACTGAAAGGAGAAAGCTCAGAAGTTTTTGAGCCTACATCTCTATGCTTCCACTTGAAAAACTGACCGAGGAGGCCGAGGCCGGATTCCGCGAGCACGGTGTGGACACCGCCGCGCTGGATCTTGTCCTTGAGCTGGATCTCGACTACGAGGGCAACTTCGGCGAGAGCTGGCTTGCCTTTGAAAAGAAGTCGATGACTCTCTACATGATCTCGGTCACATCTGACAACGACACCGAACAAAAGCGAAAAAAGGCGCGCGCGGCAGCCGCTGACGCTATGGCAAAATCGGGGAAGAAGGGAACCGCTCCGGCAAAATTCGTCATCCCGGATCTTTTCAAGAACTGCTACTTTTGCTCGTTCGATATGAGGAAGGTCAGCGACGCCTATGTCGACAACTTCGTTTCATCGAACCGTCTGCTCGCAAAATCCCATCCGCACGACATAAAGATCACTCCGGCCGACGTGCATCTCGACCTTGACGAGGAGAAAAAGCTCGCCAGGGAGCGCAACGCCGACGCCACGACGATCATCATCGCCTACTGCACCAACTCGAAAAAGCGCAAGCTGTTCGCCTTTCTCGATCTGCTCGACCGGCTCGTCCGCGGCGCCGACGTCAGGGACGACGACCCGATCTTCGAGCAGTTCAACGCCAGATGCCCGAAGTGCGGCAGGGTCTACGAGGATCAGGACCGCAAGATATGCAATCACTGCACAAATCAG
>CACXED010000303.1 GCA_902766575.1 uncultured Ruminococcus sp.
ATTTATCGCGGCATGGACATCGGCACAGCCAAGCCCACGCCCGAGGAAATGTCGGAAATACCTCACCATATGATCGACATCGCCGAGCCCTCCGACGACTTCTCAGCCGCCGACTACGCCGACCTTGCGAAAAAAGAGGTCGAAAATGTGCTCTCGCGTAAAAAGCTGCCGATCTTCTGCGGCGGAACCGGTCTGTATCTCGACGCGGTGCTCACCGATACCAAATACTCCGACGCGGGCTGTGATCCCGAGCTGCGCGCTTCTCTGCTCGCCGACGCGGAACGCTACGGAGCCGACGATCTCTGGCAGCGGCTCTACGCCGTCGACCCGTCCGAAGCCGCGGCAATCCATCCTAACAACGTAAAACGCGTCGCCCGCGCGCTCGAGATCTATCTGCTCACCGGAACGCCGAAATCCGAATGGGACGCGGAGTCGCGGCTTGCTCCTCCGCCGTACCGGGCGCTGAAGCTCGGACTCAGGCGCAGCCGGGAGAGCTTATATTCCCTCATCGACCTGCGGGTAGACAAAATGATGGACGCCGGGCTGCTCTCAGAGGTGAGGTCGCTTGTGGAGTCGGGCAGGCTCCCGCGGGATTCGACCGCCGCGCAGGCTATCGGATACAAGGAAATTATTGACTGTCTCGACGGGAATACCTCGCTCGAAGCCGCACTCGAGCTCATAAAGCTGTCGTCCAGACGCTACGCCAAGCGCCAGATGACCTGGTTCGGGCGCGAAAAGTCCATTTTTTGGCTGAATGGCGACGAAAATTTTGAAGTTATTGTAAACAATGCTCTCAACCTCTTAACTAATGAGGATTTTTGTGATATAATTATAAAATAAAAAACCCATTCCCGAAAGGTGATCGGATGCCAAAAGCAAAGAACAATCCTGCCGGCAGCGATCTGCCGTCAAGGATAACTTTCAGAATAGCTTCGCTGCTGATCTCAGCCGCGGCGCTCGTCTATCTCGGCTATCACTTTATCAACAGCTTTTCGAGCGGGATAGAAACCGAGTACGCGCTTCAGGTCACTGAGAGCGATATCATCTCGCTCGACGCCTATATCCTGCGCGACGAGGACGTGCTCTACTCTGCCGAATCGGGCAGCCGCGCGTACCTTTATTCCGACGGCACCAAGGTCAAGGTCGGAAGCACCGTTGCAAACATCTACAGCGGCACCGACGACGACGAGGACTCCCTCGTCGAGATAGACAAGCAGCTCGACCTGCTCGCAGCGTCGAGTATCACCGAGGGTATCACCTCGTCCGATACCGGCGCGCTCGACAGCCGGATTCTTTCGACCTATATGTCGATACGCCAGAATTCGGAGCTCGGGCTCTACTCCACGCTCCCAAAGCGGCGGGACGAGCTGTTGACTCTCATCAACAAGCGGCGGGTCATAACCGGCGCCGTTGAGAGCTACGACGCGATAATCGAGGATCTTCAGAACCAGCGCGACCTCATAACCGAGAGCCACGGAAGCGTCACCGGCTCGGTCACGGCTCCCGAATCCGGCTATTTCTACTCGGAGCTCGACGGCTATGAGGGCATATTCGGCACCGAATGTGTCGAGACGATGGATTTCGATACCTTTGACTCGATGCTCTCTGCCGAGCCGAATCATTACTCCGACCTGGCGGTCGGCAAGCTCTGTACCGAGTTTGAATGGTTCATCGTCAGCGAATGTACCCGCGACAGCCTGAGATATTTCAGCAAGGGCAGCTACTACACCGTCGGATTTCCCTACAACAACGACGTCGTCATCCGGATGGAGCTGGTCAACATCTATTCGGAGATCGGAAACGACCGCGTGCTCGTCGTGTTCAGATCGGGCGAAATACCCGAGGACTTCAGCTTCAGACGTATGCAGCCTATCGAGGTCGTGAGAAGCTCTCACACCGGCTACAAGGTGCCGATCTCGGCGGCGCGTCTCGTCGACGGAGTTCAGGGAGTTTATATACTCAAGGGCAACACGGTACACTTCAGGAAGATCGACATACTGCTCGAGCTCGACGGTTATTACATAGTCGCTCCGCAGGATATAGCAAACGACCCCGACTACGCTTCCAAGCTCGGTCTCTACGACCAGATAATCGTGAGCGGCAAGGATCTGTACGAGGGAAAAATGATTTCATAAACAAAAGAAGGACTTGATTTGGAACTCTACACTCCTACCGAGCCGAGATTTGATCCCGCGCTCGTAAAGGAAAGATTTGAATCGGCTCGCGAGGAGATCGGCAGACTCTCGGGCGGACGCGATATAAAGCTCCTCGCCGTGACGAAAACCGTTCCGGCTGAGGTCATAAATTACGCGATCGACGAGCTGGGCGTAACCGCCATCGGCGAGAACCGCGTGCAGGAGCTGCTCGACAAGTACGATAAGCTCCATTCCCCGAAAGGCGGCAGGCTCGAGATACACCTGATCGGCTCGCTGCAGACCAACAAGGTCAAGTATATCGCCGACAAGGTCGACATGATAGAGTCGCTCGACAGCCTTAAGCTCGCGTCCGAGATCGACAGCCGCTGCAAAAAGTTAGGCCGCACGATGGACGTCCTCGTTGAGGTCAACATCGGCAGAGAGCCGCAGAAGGGCGGCGTAATGCCCGAGGAGCTGGAGAGCTTTGTCTCCGCTCTTGAGCCGTTTGAGGCGCTCAGGCTGCGCGGACTGATGACGATCGCGCCGAAATCGGTCGAAAAATCAGATTATTTGAAATATTTTTCCGAAACAAGGCAATATTTTATTGACATTTCGAAAAAAATAGCGCATAATATATATGGGAGGTATTTCGACACTCTTTCAATGGGAATGTCGGACAGCTATCCCGCGGCTATAGAGTGCGGCTCGACCGAGATAAGACTCGGCTCCTCGCTCTTTGGCAAGAGAAATCAGCTTTATCCGGAAAGCGGGTCATCCGCGCCGATTAAGATTTTATGATATGTAAATTTTGGAGGTAACACAAATGGGACTTTTTGACAGACTTAAAAACGGCATCAACCCCGAGGGCCCGGACTACGACGATCAGGACGCTTATACCCAGCAGATCCAGAACGACTTCAACGACAACAATATGTACCAGCAGAACAATCAGCAGTATCAGCCTCAGCAGGAGCAGTATCAGCCTCAGCAGCCTATGGGCGATCCGGGTATGTCCGTGAGCGGAAGCAATCTCGAGCTCAAGGTCGTTAAGCCCGAGCGCTTTGACAACGTCTCTCAGATAGCCAATCATCTGCTCAACCGCCGCACCGTCGTCCTCAATCTTGAGGAGACCAACAAGGAGACCGCTCGCCGTCTGCTCGACTTCCTCTCCGGAGTCGCTTATTCGATCAACGGGAATCTCAAGCGCGTCGCCAACAATACATACGTCATAACTCCCTGCAACGTCGACGTATCCGGAGATCAGCTCAAGAAACGCGATTCCCGCGACGACGATAACTCCGATCTCTATTCCAACGATATCTGATCCTTCCGGGAGAATACAAATTGACGGGTATTCTTTACATCTTCACTAAGACGGTCAGCGTGCTGATTTCGGCGATGCAGCTGCTGATGATGCTGCGCGCCGTCATTTCGTGGCTGCCGGTCGACGAGGATTCAAATCTCGTCACTTTCCTGTACACAATGACCGAGCCGCTGATAATGCCTGTCCGCGCGCTGCTTTCGAGGTTTGAGGCTCTTGAGGATATGCCCATCGACATCTCGTTTCTCATCGCGTTCATGCTTCTGAGCCTTGTTCAGCTTATCCTCCCGATGTGACGTCTTTGACTTCAGTCGCGGACCGAATTTTTCAATTTTCAAGATGAATTTTTCACAGATACAGTCGGCGCTCACCGACGAGGAGCGTATGCTCCTGAAGCGCGTCGGCGAGCTCTGCTCCCGCGCTTCGGACGGTTCCCCGGCGTTTTCCGTATTCCTGACTCCGCGCGAAAGCTATATAATCTCAGCGTTCGGCTATACCTCATCCTGCCGCCGGGACGAGCTGACCTCAAAAGAGTACATCGGCTTTTTCTGGGGAGGCTATCCCGACGCGGAACGCAGGCTGTTTGCCGCTCTGCCCTCGTTTGCGGCGTATTCGCTGCCCGGGAGCGACGGCGACAGCTATACTGACGAGGAGCTCGCCGGGCTTGCAGGGGATGAGCTTGAGCTCTGCATAAAGCCTCTGCTCATACGAAAAAGCGGCTATGTGGAGCTTTCCCACCGGGATTACATGGGCGCTCTGCTCGGACTCGGGATAGACCGCAGTCATATCGGAGACATAATTCTCGTCGACGAGGGCGCGGTCGTTTTCGCGGATCCCAAGATCGCCGGATTTATCAAGACATCGCTCACAGGGGCAGGCCGTGACAGAGTAAAGGTCACTGACGCCGAGGGTGAGCTTGTTCTCTCGCGCAGATTTGAGCCCGCAGGCGGGACTGTCGCGTCGGCAAGGCTCGACGCCATAGTTTCCGAGCTCGCAAACACCTCGCGCGAGACCGCAAAGGAGCTCATCCGGCGCGGACTTGTCGAGCACAATTACTTCACCGCCGCCGACGCGGACGCCGTGGTGTCGAAGGGAGACGTGATCTCTGTCCGACGCGAGGGCAGGGTCAAGGGCGGCAAATTCATAATCGATAACGTCGGCGATC
>CACXED010000304.1 GCA_902766575.1 uncultured Ruminococcus sp.
CGCTGTTCGGCAGAATGGTCGCCGACGATCAGTCGCTCAATTACGACGCTGCGGCTCAGGTTGCGCACGCGATTTCGACACATGAGGTAAGAACAGAGTACGACTTTTTCTCCGCGGTGGACGACTGCAAGCCGGAGGATAACGCCGGAGCCGGACATCTCGGAACCGTCGAGTTCAACTCCTCAACCATGTACAGATACGCGACGGTAAACGCTATAGAGCTTGCGAACAGTCTCTCTGCCTGCGACCTCGCCCATGCCGTCCGCTGCTTTGCCGAGGCGTTCATCTGCTCTATGCCTACCGGAAAGCAGAACACCTTCGCGAACCGTACAATGCCCGATATGGTTTACATAGCCGTCAGAAACGATCAGCCGGTCAATCTCGTCGGAGCGTTTGAAAAGCCGATTTCCACCAAAGGCGGATATGCCGAAGCCTCTGAGAGCGCGTTTGTCGACTATGCAAAGGACACCTACAGGCTGTTTGCGTCAGAGCCTGCGCTGTCGCTCGGAGTAAGCCGCCGCGAAAGGCTCGGAGAGATTTCGGAGCTGATTCCGCTTGACAAGCTGCTTGACAGGCTCGAAGCGTATGTTTCCGAGCATATGGGAGGCTGAATATGAGCACACTGCTGCTCAGGCTTGCCGCTCCGCTCCAGTCGTGGGGCATAGATTCAAGGTTCGATACGCGGCGAACCGAACGTCTTCCGTCAAAAAGCGGCGTGATCGGACTTGTCGCCGCCGCGCTCGGACTCAGACGCGACGCTGACCTTTCAGAGCTCTGTGCGCTGCGCTTCGGCGTCCGCGTCGACCGCGATGGAGAACTGCTGCGCGACTTTCACACCGCGCACCACCCGTCAGATAAGAACAAGGCTTATGTTACCAATCGCCACTACATTGCCGACGCGGTGTTCATCGCCGGACTCGAAAGCGACGACAGGGATTTTCTTGATTCCCTTGATAAAGCGCTCCGAGCGCCGGTTTATCCGCTTTTTCTCGGCAGACGTTCCTGTCCGCCGACTCTGCCGCTGTCGCTCGGAGTGCGCGACGCCGATCTTTATACGTCGCTGAAGACCGAACCCTGGCAGGTTTCGGAATATATCGCTGAGATGTGTAAGCGCCGCAATCCGGGGAGAACTCCGATGCTGAGGATCGTCACCGACGAATATCCCGGAGCAAGGAACAGAGCGGTTCTGCGCGACCTTCCCGAGTCCTTTGACCCTCGCGGACGGCGATACGGCTTCCGTGCCGCTTCGGACACAGGCTATATCGCGCCGCCCGGCTTTGAGACCGGAGCTGACCTGACCGAACACGACCCGTTTTCCGAATTGGAGGCTGACTGATGTATTTATCGAGAATTGAACTTGATACAGAGCGCCGCGAGACCATGATCGCGCTTGCCTCTCCGAGCCGTTTCCACGGCGCTGTCGAGCGTTCCTTTCCCGTAGAGCGGGCGAGAAACCTATGGAGGATTGACAGACTGAACAACCGTACCTATCTTCTGCTGTTGAGCCGTGATAAGCCCGATCTTGAATCGGCGGCTCGTCAGTTCGGATACGGCGTCTATGAGACGCGGAGCTACGATAGTCTGCTCGAAAGGATAACCGACGGTAGCCGCTGGCATTTCAGACTCACCGCGAATCCGACCTTCAGCAAATCACAGGGACAGTGCTGCACAGAAAAGCGTATCCGCGGAGTCGTCATAGGCTGCGGTACGCCGGAATATCAGGCGGAATGGCTGCGCCGCCGTGCGGAAAAGTGCGGTTTTCATGTTCGGAAAGCTGACGAGGAATATGGTACAGACGACTTTGCGATTACAAAAAGCCGTTATATCACCTTCCGCAAGGGAACGGATAACGGCAGAACCGTCAAAATCTTATCCGTGACCTTTGAGGGAGAGCTGACAGTTACAGACTCGGAATCGTTCAAAACTGCGCTTTGCGGCGGTATAGGTAGGGGCAAGGCTTACGGTCAGGGCCTGATGACGATAATCCGCGCCGGAGAGCAATATGGCTGAAATTCCCGGAATGGAGCGTCCAGAGCTTCAGGAGCTGCCGCAGATACGGGACAGAATGACCTTTATCTACCTTGAGCACTGTCAGCTCAATCGGGAGGACAGCGCAGTCACGGTACAGGACACGAACGGTATCATTCACATTCCCGCGGCTGGAATATCCGCGCTGCTGCTCGGACCGGGCACGAATATCACCCATCGGGCGATGGAGCTGATCGGCGATATGGGAATAACCGTTGTCTGGGTCGGAGAGCACGGAGTTCGCTATTACGCCTCGGGACGACCGCTCACGCACAGCGCGCAGCTTCTCCAAAGGCAGGCAGAGCTTGTCTGCAATCAGCGCGGGCATCTCGCCGTCGCGAGAAAGATGTATGAGATGCGTTTTCCCGACGAAGATGTGTCGGCGCTTACGATGCAGCAGCTCCGAGGCAGGGAAGGCAGCCGGATCCGCGCCGTCTACCGAGCGGCGTCTGAAAAATGGCATATGCCCTGGAACGGCAGAGATTACGACCCGGATGATTTTGCCTCGGGCGATCCTGTCAATCAGGCGCTATCAGCCGGACACGCCTGCCTTTACGGTCTGGCGCACGCGGTAATAGCGGCGCTGGGCTGTTCGCCGGGGCTGGGATTCGTACACATAGGTCACGAGCGCTCGTTCGTATACGATATTGCCGATCTTTACAAAGCGGAGATATCAATTCCCGCGGCTTTTGAGATGGCGGCTCTGCATCCGGGTGACGAGCTCAGCGGAGCTGTCAGACGCCGTGTACGCGACCTGATGGTTGAGAATGATCTGCTCGAGCGTATGGTCAGAGATATCAAATATCTTCTGCTCGACGACGGTGAGCACTACGACCGGGACGCGGGAGAAAAATACGCAGACTCGGCTATCTATCTGTGGGACAATCGTCTCGGAGCGGTTCCGAACGGAATCTCATATGGAAAGGATGAGAAAGGATGACGACAGTTCTTGTTCTGACCAACTGTCCGCCAAAGCTCCGCGGCGATATGACGAAATGGTTCGTCGAAATCAATACCGGCGTCTATGTCGGAAACATAAGCAAGCGCATCAGAGAGGAGCTATGGAAGCGTATCTGCGACAATATAAAAAACGGACAGGCTACCATGGTATTCCATTCCAACAATGAGCAGCAGATGGATTTTTATGTTCACAATACCACATGGGAACCAGTGGATTTTGATGGAATAAAGCTGATGCGCCGCCCATCTCCCGAGCGAATGAGTCAGAATAAAGATGAATCTGTTCTGAAACCGGGCTTCAGCAATGCGTCCAAAAAGCGCTTTCAGCGCGGCTCGCGCGGAGCAGAGACTCCTTCGAACATATATGTGGTAATTGACATCGAGACATCCGGTCTCAATCCGCAGACCGATCGTATAATCGAATATGCAGCTCTGAGAGTTGAAAATGGAGGTGTGACCGGGGAATTTGAAATGCTCGCGTCTCAGGAGACCGAATTAAAGAGTGAAATAATCGAGCTCACAGGAATAACAGACGAGCTGCTCAGAAAGGAAGGAAAGTCTCCCGAAGAAGCGCTCAGAGCTTTCTTGGAGTTTATCGGTAAAAACAGGATAGTCGGTCACAACTTAGCCTTTGATATGCCGTTTCTGATAAATGAGTGTCGGAAATACAATCTGACTCCGCCATCAGCAAGATGTGAGGATACGCTAACACTCGCCAAACGCAAGCTAAGCGGTGTTCGGAACTACAAGCTGACAACGCTCGCCGAGCATTTATCCATTCCATATGAAGCTGCACACAGAGCGCTGACAGACTGCCGGATAACGAATCAGCTATATGAGAAGTTAAATGCGCCTTTTGGCTGACATTACGAATAATCGAGAAAAAACGAGCTATAGGGAGATTTTTAGTCTTTTCCCCGCACACGCGGGGGTGATCCCGCGCGCAATAAAAGCAAAAGGTACTTGATATACTTTTCCCCGCACACGCGGGGGTGATCCTCTTATGCATCTACTTTAAAACCAGCAGCTGCTCTTTTCCCCGCACACGCGGGGGTGATCCCGTAACATCAGCGTCGTACAGTTCGAACAGTTTCTTTTCCCCGCACACGCGGGGGTGATCCCTGGGTCGAACACCATGATCAAGGCGTCGGCTGCTTTTCCCCGCACACGCGGGGGTGATCCTATTGCAAATACAGCCGCGAGCTGAATCACGAACTTTTCCCCGCACACGCGGGGGTGA
>CACXED010000305.1 GCA_902766575.1 uncultured Ruminococcus sp.
ATGGGCTCGATCGGAATGATCATGCAGGATCTGATTCTGAAAAACGACAGCGGACTGGCGTCCTACTGGGCGTCCAAGGAGAATACGGTCAACAATGGTCTCGAAAAGATCAACGAAGCATACTCCAAAGCCGGCGAATAATCAGCAAATACATTTTTATAATATACGAAAGGCAAAGCAATGAATCCCTTCAAACCCGTAAAAACCGCGGTCATCGGCTGCGGTATGATCTCCGACATCTATCTTACCAACATGACAGGGCGCTACAACGCGCTCGAGGTCGTCGGCTGCTCGGACATTAAGCCCGAGCGCTCGGCGGCTAAGGCTGAAAAGTACGGCATCAGGCAGATGACCAACGAGGAGATCTGGAACGATCCCGAGATAGAGATAGTCGTAAACCTCACCTACCACACCTCGCACTACGAGGTCTCGAAAAAGTCGATGCTCGCGGGCAAGAACGTCTATTCCGAAAAGATGATGGCGGTCGAGCTCTGGGAGGGCGAGGATCTTATCAAAACCGCAAAGGACATGGGCGTTTACTACTGCGGAGGCCCCGACACCTATCTCGGAGCCGGACTCCAGACCGCGCGTCAGATTTATGACAGCGGAATGCTCGGAACGGCTGTGGCGGCTAATATCGCGCTCGTCCGCGGCTATCATCATGAGCGCTACAGAACCGACCCGGAGAGACGCTTCGCGTTCTGTCCCGGCGGAGGAATCATCTTCGACATGGGCTGCTACTATCTGATGGGACTTATCAGCCTGCTCGGCCCGGCAAAGCGAGTCTGCGGCTTCTCGCAGATCAGAGAGCCTGACAGCCGCCGCTATATGCACCCCGCAAATCCCGAGTACGGCAAGGTCATGCCCATCGAGACGACGAACAACCTCGCGGGAACCATCGAGTTCGCAAACGGAACGCTCTGCAATATCCTGACCTCCTCCGAGTCGATAGGCTTCAACAGCTATATGCTGTTCGGCACCGAGGGTCAGATGGATATGGGAGACCCGAACAACTACGGCGATATCCCGGTCGTTTCGACCAAGGCGAGCCGCGGTATCCAGATGCCGCTGACCCACGCCTACACCGACAACAGCCGCGGTCTCGGCGTCTGCGACCTCGCCTACGCGCTGAGAAACGGTCGTGAGCCGCGCTGCTCGGGCGAGAGAGCATACCATATGTTCGAAATCGCTCACGGCATCATGCAGAGCTGCGAGACCAACGAGATATATCAGATGAAATCGACCTGTACCCGCCCCGAGCCATTCAAGCCCGGCTGCACCGAGTACCCCGAGATGGCAATGGATATATAAAAAATCACTTGCAAAACGCAGTTTTGCAAGTGGAATCCGCTGCGGCGGGGCTCATCGGGCTGCCGATGCGCAAGTGTGCGCAGCCCGATGGGCGGCGACCTATCGCCGCCTTAAAGGTGTCTTGTTGAGGAACAGTTACGCAAAGCGTAACTGTTGCAGAGCCGCCTCAGCGACGCATTTTATTAAAAATCACTCCCCTATAACTGAAAGGACAGTATTCACAATGAGCAGAATCGGATTACAGATGTACACCCTCCGCGACTTCACCAAGACTCCCGACGACTTCAAGGCGACGCTGAAAAAGGTCGCCGATATCGGCATCGAGAACGTGCAGATCACCCCTCCCGGCTTCTTCACGATAGAGGAGACCGCCAAACTTCTCAAGGACAACGGGCTCAAGGCCGACTCGGTTTTCCGCTCGACGGGAAAGGTCGTCGATACCATCGAGCAGGCAAAGCGCGACGCCGAGATCCTCGGAGTCGACGTGCTCCGCACCGACTCGATCCCCTCGGAGCTGCGCAACGACGCCGACGGCTATCGCCGCTACGCCGAGATCATGAACGCCGAGGGCAGAGCCTGCAAGGCTGCCGGACTGCGCTATATCTATCACTTCCACGCATTTGAGTGGATCAGCTTCGGCGACATCCGCGGAATCGACATTCTCCTTGACGAGACCGATCCCGACGCGGTATTCTTCCAGCCCGACGTGTTCTGGCTGACCAACGCCGGAACCGAGGCTTCGGTATCGCTGAAAATGTTCAAGGGACGCGCGTTCTTCATGCACGTCAAGGACTACGCGATCCGCAAGCTCGAGGGCAAAATCGAGGACGTTCCGTTCCACTTCGCGTCGGTCGGAACCGGAAACCTGAACTGGCCGGGCATCATCAAGACCGCCGACGAGATGGGCATCGAGCGCTTCGTCATCGAGCAGGATATGTGCGAGGGCGATCCCTTTGCCGCAGTCAGGCTCTCGTTCGACAACCTGAACAAGATGGGAATAAAGTAAAAACCTTACAAAATCCGCCCGGAGAGCGCATCGAGCTCTCCGGGCGTTCCCGCAGAAAGGGTCATGAATATGGAAAAAACGGACTGCCCCTGCAAACGCAAAAACTGCGTCCGATACCAAAACTGCGCCGAGTGCAGAGCGCATCATCGGGAGCTTCGCGGGAGAAAATCGCTCCCCTACTGCGAAAAGCTCGCGCTGAAAGCGGATAAGAGAGCAAAAAGGCGCGCAAAACGCGAAAAAGACAGAGATAAAGGCTCGGCGTGAGTTTTTCACGCGGAGCCCTGCTTTTATTTCATCTCCTCGATCATCCGTCCGAGCCCGCTTGCGACGCAGTCGAGCGGCGAGTCGACCGCGACGGTCGGGATGCCGGACTCCGACTCGATGTAATCGGCGATGCCCGGCAGAGCCGCTCCTCCGCCGACGAGGATAACTCTCGACGCCGTGGCTTCGACTCCGGCGTAGCGCGGAAGATTGTCTCTGACCGCCGTGACGCAGTCGAGCGCGCCCTTGATCTGCGGAGCCGAGCAGCGCAGCAGATCTGCGGCAGCGGCGGCGTGCTTTTTCGGCAGTCCGGTCGAGGTGTCGAGCCCGGCGAGGACTATCGGCTCGGGAGCATCGACCGTGAGGTCGAGCTTATGCTTTGCGTCGGCGGCGGCGATCTTTGTGACCGCGAGCCCGTAGCGCCGCCTGAGATAGGCGCAGATAGTCTTGTCCGCGTCGCGCCCGCCGCCGAAGTAGGTCTCGGTGCGGAGGATATCGCCGTTTTTCAGATAGGAGCACTCCACCGAGCCCGCGCCGATGTCGCAGAGCAGCACGCCCTCGCCGTCGTCAAAGCCGCTGCCCTTGAGCGCGGCTCTGGGCGACTCGACAAACTCGCTTTTCGAGACGCGGCAGTCGGCGAGCGCAGCCTTGATGAGCTGACGGTTCTCGATGCTGACTCCGCACTTGACGGCGACGAGCACGCGCTTGCGTCCGCCGGGAGCGGCGATCTCGATGAAGCGGTCGAGCATCTCTGCGGTGAGATTGAAGTCGGCGATAACGCTGTCGCGAATCGGGCGGCGGATAGTCACCGAGCCGGGCGCGCGCCCGCGTATGAGCAGCGCCTCCGTGCCGACGGCGATGACGTTCCCGTCCGGGTCGACCGCGGCGACCGACGGCTCGCGCAGGACGATGCCCTTGCCCTTGACGTATATTTCGGTATTGCAGCCTCCGAAGTCGAGGCCGATGATTGATTTCATAAATTTTATCCTTTCCGGCTGTTAAGGACTGTCGCTGATAATATTATAAGATAAAACGGGCGGTTTGTCAAGACGTCGCTTCGGGTAAGTATGGAAATGTTCGGGCAGCCTTAGAAAAACGATAGATTTCTTCACATTTTTCCTGTATAATTTATTTTAGAGAAAGTACGGGACAAATCGGGATTTATCGGCGCGGCCGCTAACCACTGGTGCGCTGTTGCCCATATTTTTGTCACTTCTGCGACGCTGTATGTTTGATGAGCCGCAAGCAAGCGGCGGCGCAGGCACTAACCTTGACTATGCCCCCGCCGGCTGCCAGGCAGCCGTGTCGGCTCGACGCCGACAGGAGGGCTACACGAGGGGGAAGGGGAGTACTTTTCAGCCGCCAAAAGTAATCCCCTCCCCCCTCGTGGCTCCCCTCACCTTGCAAACGCTATGTGGGCGTGCGGTGCGATGCGCTTTTGCTCTGCTTCATGGGCATTGCAGCTTTTCTTTGTGCGGGATTGCTCTTTTCTGCTTCATGTGAATCAGGTCTGAACCTTGTGCGATGCGCTCTTTTGTGCTTCATGTGAATCAGGTACGCTGTTGCCCATATTTTGTCACTTCTGCGAACCGCGTTGTTTGATGAGCCGCAAGCAAGCAGCGGCGCAGGCACTAACCTTGACTTTGGGAGCGGCGGCTCGCCGCCTTGACTATGGGAGCGGCGACACGCCGCCTGCGACGCACTATGTTTGATGAGCCGCAAGCAAGCGGCGGCGCAGAGACTAACCTTGACTATGGGTGCAGCGTCACGCTGCCCGCCCGATGTGGTATAATGGTATAGAATAAATCTTTTATGAGGAAATAAAATGAACACAAAATTTCTGCCGATATCCCGCGCCGACATGGAGAAGCGCGGCTGGGACAGACCCGACTTCGTGTACGTCTCGGGCGACGCCTACGTCGATCACCCGAGCTTCGGCGCGGCTATAATCACGCGCGTGCTTGAAGCCGAGGGCTTCAGGGTCGCGTTCCTTTCGCAGCCCGACTATAAATCCTGCGACGCTTTCCGGGAGTTCGGACGGCCGCGGCTCGGATTTCTCGTCTCGGCGGGGAATATAGACTCGATGGTCGCGCACTATACCGTCTCAAAGAAAAAGCGCGGCTACGACTATTACTCGCCCGGAGGAAAGATCGGAAAGCGTCCCGACCGCGCGGTCATCGTCTACTGCAACCGGATACGCGAGGCTTTTGGCGACGTGCCGATAATCCTCGGCGGGCTCGAAGCGTCGCTGAGACGGCTCGCGCACTACGACTACTGGGACGATAAGGTCCGCCGGTCGATACTCGTCGACTCCCGCGCCGACCTTTTGACCTACGGCATGGGCGAGAACATAATCCGCCGGGTCGCAAAGCTCCTCGACCGCGGTATTCCGGTGAAGAAGATCCACGACGTCCGCGGAACGGTCTACCTGACCTCGCGCGACGATAAGCCGCACTACGAGGTCGCGGGCGAGTGGGACTACGACGAGCTGAAAACCGATAAGCGGCTCTACGCCGAGGCTTTCGGCGTGCAGTATAAGAACACCGACGCCATCACCGGAAAGGCGCTCGTCGAATACTACGATAATAAAATGCTCGTGCAGAACCCGCCGATGCCGCCGCTCGAGCGCGAGGAGTTAGACGCAGTCTACGCGCTGCCCTACACCCGCCGACCTCATCCGGTCTACGACAGCGAGGGCGGAGTTCCCGCGATAGCCGAGGTCGAGATGTCGGTGACGCACAACCGCGGCTGCTTCGGAGCCTGCAATTTCTGCGCGATCGCCTTTCATCAGGGGCGGACGGTGCGCTCGCGCTCGATAGAGTCGGTGGTCGAGGAGGCCAAGCTGCTGACGACGCTGCCGAACTTCAAGGGCTACATCAACGACGTAGGAGGCCCGACCGCTAACTTCCGCTATCCCGCCTGCGAAAAGCAGCTCACACACGGCGTCTGCCCGAACCGGAAATGCCTCGCGCCTACGCCCTGCAAGAACCTCGTCGTCGACCACAGCGAGTATATCGAGCTCCTGCACAGAATCGAGAGCCTGCCTAAAGTCAAAAAGGTCTTTATCCGCTCGGGCATACGCTTTGACTACGTCATGGCGGACAGGGACGAGAGCTTCTTCAAGAAGCTCGTTCACGATCACGTCAGCGGACAGCTCAAGGTCGCGCCCGAGCACTGCGCGAGCGCGGTGCTGTCCTGCATGGGCAAGCCGGATATCGGCGTTTTCGAAGCCTTCAAGAAGCGCTATTTCGAGCTGACCAAGAGCTTCGGCAAGGAGCAGTATCTCGTGCCGTATCTGATGTCGAGCCATCCGGGAAGCCGTCTCTCGGACGCGGTGGAGCTCGCCGTCTATCTGAAAACCTGGGGCTACGCGCCCGAGCAGGTTCAGGATTTCTATCCGACGCCCGGAACGGCTTCGACGGTCATGTACTATACCGGGCTCGACCCGCTGACGATGAAGCCGGTCTACTGCGCTGTCGACTACGAGGAAAAGCGTATGCAGCGCGCGCTGCTCCAGTGGAGCCGACCCGAGAACGCGCCGCTCGTCAGGGAAGCGCTGAGAAAATGTCACCGCGAGGAGCTTATAGGCTACTCGCCCGAGTGCCTTGTCAAGCCCGAGCGCGGCGACAGGTCTCAGAGGGGCGATAAGCCGCGCTCATATCAGAAAAACGCTCCGGCGAAAGGCTCGGGGAACAAAAAGTCCGAAAGACAGTCCGACCGCCGACAGAGCGGCGATAAGCGCTCCGATAAGCGTCCCACAAAGAAGCCGGTATCCGTCTCAAAGCCCGGGAAAAAGCCCGGCTCAAAGCCCCGCGAAAGGCGAGGAGGATAAATTTATCGGCGAAGCCGCTAAACCTCTCCCTTTGGGAGAGGTGTCAAAAATCTTTGATTTTTGACGGAGAGGGTTGAGTAAACGATTAGCTCTATCGTTAGTATCTTGCCCTCTCAGTCAGCTTCGCTGACAGCTCCCCCGGAGGGGGAGCTTAAGGGGGATTCTGCGGCTTATTCTACTTTCTGCGAACCGCGTTGTTTGATGAGCTGCAAACTAACGGCGGCGCAGGCACTAACCTTGACTTTGGGAGCGGCGGCTCGCCGCCGGCGGCGCAGAGACAAGCCTTGACTATGGGAGCGGGGGCTCCCCGCCTTGACTATGGGAGCGGCGACACGCCGCCCTCTCAGTCAGCTAACGCTGACAGCTCCCCCGGAGTGGGAGCTTGTACCGTTAAATAAGAATTTACATTACATTAACCTTACATTTACGAAAAAAGCATTGCAAAAAAATTCGGGATGGTGTAGAATATATCCATCATAAAGCTGACTGCGAAAGGACTGATCAAGATGCCGATGCAAACCGCCGACCGGGAAACCCAGAATCCCGCTGACAAGTCGAAAACCATAACCTTCACCGTCCACGACGAAAAGGAGGACGAGATGAAGCGCACTCTCACCGCTATCTACGAGGCGCTCCGCGAAAAGGGATACAACCCGATAAATCAGATAGTCGGATACATCCTTTCGGAGGATCCCACATATATCACCAACTACAAGAACGCGCGCGGTCTCATCCGCCGGATCGACCGCGACGAGCTCTTGAACGTGCTCGTGAGGAACTATCTCGGTATCTGATCGCTTCTCTGTAATGGAAATATATGATCTTCACACAATGACAAAAAAGGAGAGCTCCGGCTCTCCTTATTGCGCTGTCTTCCCGCAGGGACTGACCGCCGCGCTGGGGAGCTTTGACGGAGTTCATCTCGGGCACGCGGAGCTGATCGGCGAAGCGGTGAAAAACGCCCGCGAGAATGGCAGAGCCTCGGCGGTCTGGACGTTTTCGGACGAATCCTCGTCTCTGCCCGGAAAGCAGGGTATGCGCTCGATCACGACGCTCGGGGAGAAGTTAGAGCTCTTTGCAGAGCTCGGAGCCGACTACGCGCTGCTCGCCGATTTTGAGTCGGTGCGCGACCTTTCGCCGCGTGAGTTCGTCGATGGAATGTTAAGGCGCGGCTGCGGAGTCAGGACGGTGGTCTGCGGCTTCAACTTCAGCTTCGGAAAGGGCGGAGCGGGAGATCCGGCTGTCCTCTCGGAGCTGATGGGAGAGGGGAACTGCATCATCGTCCCGCCGGTCTGCGTCGACGGCAGCCCGGTGAGCTCCAGCGCGATACGCCGTCTCATCGAGAGCGGAGATACAGAGGAAGCGGCAAAGCTGCTCGGGCGGCCGTTCTTCATAGATTTTCCGGTGGTACACGGAAAGGAGCTCGGAAGAACCATAGGGCTTCCGACGATAAATCAGGACTTTCCCGCCGGACACGTCATCCCGGAGAAGGGCATCTACGCCTGCCTTGTCGAGATCGGAGACAGGAGCTATCCCGGGGTCTCAAACGTCGGAACCCGCCCGACCGTCGACGACTCGGGCAGGATAAACTGCGAGACGCATATAATCGGCTACTCGGGCTGGCTCTACGGCGAGAACATCAAGGTCTCGTTCTATAAGCGCCTGCGCGGAGAGAAAAGATTCCCCGACGTGGCTTCGCTCAGAGCGCAGATCGAGCGGGACGCGGCGTCGGCGCTTGAATATTTCAAAGATAAGGAGGCAAAATGAAACGCTTCTTATCGCTTATCCTGCTCATAGCCTCAATTCTCACGCTTGCGATGCCGCTTTTCGCCGACGACTCTGAGGAGGAGAACTACGATCCGCCCGAGCTTGTCAACATCGCCTCGGCGAGCGTCTACTGCGTCGAGGAGAACCGCTATATCTACGGTCTCAACGAGGACAGGCAGGTCTATCCTACCTCGACCGTCAAGCTGATGGTCGCGATACTCGCGGTAGAGAAGCTCGGCGACGACCTCGAGAGGAAGATAACCGTCCCGGTCGAGGCAATACTCAAGGTCACGGGCAACAATATCGGGCTCAAGCGCGACGAGGTGCTGACCGTGAGACAGCTGCTCTGCGCGCTGATCTGCGGCGGAGCCAACGACGCGGCGAGCGTCCTCGCCTTTGAGATAGCCGGGTCGGTCGAGGAGTTTGTCAGGCTGATGAACGAAAAGGCAAAGGCTATCGGAGCGGACTCGACGAACTACATGAACGTCTCGGGTATGCACCATCCGGCGATGGTCACGACGGCAAAGGACACCGCGCTGATCGCCGCCTACGCCGCGCACTCGGAGCTGATCTGCGAAATGTCCTCGGCGGAGAAGTACGTCATCGAAGCGACGAACAAGTCGGGTCAGCGGACGATCTACAACAAGAACTGCTATTTCGCGACGAATTTGGAGTACAAATACATCTGGTCGGTGCCGAGAGGGCTGAACGCCGGATTCACCGCAGAGGGCGGCTACTGCGTCGCGACGACCGCCACAAAGGACGGACTGACCTACGTCGTCGCCGTGATGGGCGCAAAGGCTGACGACGATTACATCTACTCCTACACCGAAGCGGCGAAGCTGATCAAATGGGCGCTGAGGGCCTACGGCTACAAAAAGGTGCTCTCGACGTCGGACATGATCTGCGAGGTGCCGGTGCGGCTCGCGAGCCGGGTCGATTACGTCGCGCTCTTTCCGTCCGAGCTCATCGAGCTTTACCTGCCGGTGGACGTGGACGTGGAGCGGGACGTGAAGATAACGTGGGAGCTCGACGAGGACTGGTTCACGGCTCCGGTGAGCGAGGGACAGGTGGGCGGAACGCTGACCGTCTCCTTTGAGGACGCGGCGAGAGGCGACAGATTCGTCGGACACTACGATCTCGTGACCCGGAGCAATGTCGACCGGAACAATTTTCTCTACATACTCGACCTTGCGAAGATGCTCTTTGCGACAAAGGCGTTCCGTGTCTGCGTGATAATCGCGGTGACAGCCCTCGCCGCCTACGCGGCAGTTTCGGTCTGGATGTACTGGTACCGGCAAAACCGCTATCGTCCGCACACGAACGTGAAGAACAGAAAAAATCCGAAAAATCAGAAAAATCCGAAAAATTCGCAAAGACGCTGAAACAAATCGGCGCCTTTGCCCGTCTTAACAGAAAAAGGAGGAATTTCACCATGAAAATGAAACGCACAATCTCAGCTCTCGCCGCGCTGGCGATGGCATCAGCGCTCGGACTTACGGGCTGCGACGAATCGATCGCAAATATCATCAACGGTCGTATTGAAAAGCCGGTGATCTATCTCTACCCGGAAAAAACGACCGAGGTCTCGGTTGATCTCAGCATCGACGGCGAATTTGTTTCGGTCTACCCGGAGTTCAATGCGGAAAACTCCGGCTGGACGGTCACGGCGGAGCCGGACGGCAGGCTCTTTGTCGACGGACGCGAGTATTACTGCCTTTTCTGGGAGGGAGAGACCGGAGCGGAATACGACTTCTCCAAGGGCTTCTGCGTCGCCGGAGAGGACACGGCGGAGTTTCTCCGCGATACGCTCGGGGAGCTCGGGCTTACTCCGCGCGAGGCGAACGAGTTTATAATCTACTGGCTGCCGAGGATGGAGCATAACGCCTACAACCTCATCTCCTTCCAGACCGACGCCTACACCGACGCGGCGGAGCTCTGTGTCTCGCCCGAGCCGGACAGCCTGATCCGCGTGTTCATGGCGTTCAGAGCGCTCGAGACCCCGGTTGAAATCGAGCCGCAGGAGCTCGGCTCGCCCGAGCGGAGCGGCTTCACTGTCGTCGAATGGGGCGGCGGCGAGGTCAGATAAGCCGAATCTCGGATTTTCAGCAAAAAAATTCAAAAAAGCGCAACCTTTTTGAAAAATCCGCGTCTAATAATGCAAACAGACGAAAGGGAAGCGCGCCATGAATTTTTTAACCGTACTGATCTCGGCAATGACCGCCGACGCCTTCGGGCTGACGGCAGCGGCGTTTGCCGCGGCGCTTGTGACGCTTTATATCCTGATGCGCGGGCGTCTCGGGCGCAAATAAAAAAATATCGAATACCGACTTGATTTTTTCCTCCCGGCGTATTATAATAGAGTGACAAATACGCTGAAAGGATATTTATTAAAATGAAACTCATAAAACGCCTGCTCGCAATGGCGTCAAACCACATCGGAACGATGATCTTCGCCACGGTCGGCATAATCGGCGCGGCGGTGCTGAGCCTTGTCACTCCGGCGCTGATGCGGAGCTTTACGCAGTCGGTCTCGGACATAGAGACGCTGACCGTGCGGACTCTGCTTATCTACGCGGGAGCGCTGCTCGCGGCATATATAGTCCGTGCGGTATGCAGAGGGATAACCCTCGGAGTGTCGCATATCGCGGCGTGGGATTTTGTCGCCGAGCTGACCTTAAAGGTCTACGACAAGTACGAGCAGCTCTCCGCCCGCTATTTTCAGGACAAGCAGACCGGCGATCTGATGAGCCGTATGCTCAACGACACAAGACAGCTCGAGGTGCTGATAGCTCACGCCGTGCCTGATCTCGTCGGGAATCTGCTGGTGGTCGTCGGAGTCTGCGTCATGATGTTCACGATCAACGTGCGGCTGGCGCTGATAACGCTGATCCCGGTGCCGTTTTTGGTGTTCTTCGGCTGGCTCTACTCCAAAAAGGTCGCGCCGATGTTCAGGATAAACTCCCGGGTGTTCGGCGAGCTGAACGGCGTCACGCAGGACAATATTACCGGCATGAAGGAGATACAGGCCTTCGGCTGCGAGGAGAGCGAGCATATCAAAATGCGCGAGAACTGCCGCTATTACGCCAAGGTCAATATCCGCGCAAACCTCGCCAACGCTATCTTTACGCCGGGAATCGAGCTTGCGACCTCGATAGGAACGATAATCGTCGTGCTTTTCGGAGGAATGTTGGCGCTCGACGGGCAGATGGCGGTGCCGGATATCGTCGGGTTCGTGATGTATCTGAGCCTGTTCTACTCGCCGCTGGCGGTGCTTGCGAGACTGGTGGAGGACATACAGGTCGCGGCGGCGAGCTGCCAGCGCGTGTTCGACATCCTCGACAGCGAGCCCGAGATAAAGGAAGCTCCCGACGCGGTGGATATCCCGCGCGGAGAGGGCAGGATTGACTTTGAGAACGTCAGCTTCTGCTACGATCCAGCCGAGCCGCTGCTCGACCGGGTCAGCTTTACCGCAAAGCCGGGCGAGATGATAGCTCTGGTCGGGCCGACCGGAGTGGGAAAGACGACTATAGTCTCGCTTATCGAGCGCTTCTACGATCCGATATCGGGCAGCGTGAAGTTAGACGGCGTGGATATCAAGAACGCGACGCTGAGGTCGCTGCGCTCGCAGATTTCGATGGTGCTTCAGGACGTGTTCCTGTTCAACGGAACGATAGCCGAGAACATCGCCTACGGTATGTCGGGCGTCGAGGGCGACGAGTTCAGACGGCTCGTGACCGAGCGCGGAGCGCTCGACGTCTGCGGAGTCAGCGATACGCTCGGACACGTTATACATAAAAATCCCGCGGCCGATCACATAAGCTCGTCGGCGGTCGGGAAGCTCGATATGGAGAAGATTCGCGAAGCGGCGAGGATAGCTCACGCCGACGAGTTCATCTCGGCTATGCCGAACGGCTACGACACGCTGATCGGCGAGCGGGGAGTCAGGCTCTCGGGCGGACAGAAGCAGCGCATAGCGATAGCCCGGGCGGTGCTCCGGGGCACGCCGATACTGATCCTCGACGAGGCTACAAGCGCGGTCGACAACGAGACCGAGGCCGAGATTCAGGCGGCTATCGAGTCGCTTGCCGGAAGCCGGACGATAATCGTCATAGCGCACCGGCTGTCAACCGTAATGCGAGCCGACAACATCCTTGTGCTCGAAAAAGGCAGGATAGTCGAGTCGGGACGGCACGAGGAGCTGCTTGAAAAGGACGGACTTTACGCCCGTCTCTGCCGCGCCTCGGCGACAGTCTGAATATCCACCGCAGGTTGATTATTGACCTCAGAATCGTCGGTTTGTCGAAAAACGGCTTGAAATTTTCGCTTCAGACTATTGACAAATCGACGATTTTATGGTATAATTATAAGGACGAATGGAATGTCAGCTGTTCGTCAAGTTGCTATAAATCTTTTACTTTCTTTTCTTTTCCTTTCTTTTTTCTTTCTTAAAGCGGAGGCGCGGCTGCAAAGCCGCGCCTCTGTTTTTGCTGCACAAAAGCTCTCTGACCGGCGAGGGTCAGACGCCGTAGACCGACCCGAGAAGCTCTTTTCCGGTACGGGTTCTGAATACCAGATCCCGGAAGTTTTCGATATTCCGGCGCGAATATCCGCTCTCGTCGGCGTTGACGAGATAATCGGCTTCAAGCAGGATCTGATGCTCGATGCTCTCCACATTTGAGTAGGTGTGGTGATGCCCGACGATATAGCTGACCTTTTCGATCTCCCCGGCGGTCAGCCCGGCGTCCGCGAGAAACTCCGCAGCGAGGGGCGCGCCCTCCTTTTCCTGGAGCTTGCCGTCGGTGCAGCCGTATTTTTTCCGGCAGAGCGGGCAGGCGATGTCGTGTATCAGCGCGGAGACCTCGAGGATGAACTGAGCCTCCCCGTCAAGTCCCTCGGATATTCCGATCGTCCTTGCGAAAGCCCAGACCTTGAGGAAATGGTTTATGTCGTGGAGATTGCCCTCTGAAAAGGCGATCATTTTTTTCGTGATCTCAGCGATGGATCTCATTATAAGCGCTCCTTCTGTTTTTTTTGATTATATCAGAAAAATATGAAATTTTCCACCGTGAGAAATTTTCACCTTGATAAATCAACGCCCGGAGCGCTGCTGCGGCTCCGGGCGGATAGATATTCTTTTTCCGGCTCAGACCGCTGCGAAGCCCTTTTCGAGGTCGGCGATGATGTCGTCGATGTGCTCGGTTCCGATCGAGAGACGGATGGTCGACTGGGTTATGCCCTGATCGGCGAGCTCCTCGGGCGTGAGCTGCGAGTGAGTGGTCGTCGCGGGATGGATGACGAGCGACTTCACGTCCGCCACGTTGGCGAGCAGCGAGAAGATCTCGAGGTGGTCGATAAAGCGGAAGGCTTCCTCTTTGCCGCCCTTGATCTCAAAGGTGAAGATGCTCGCGCCGCCGTTCGGGAAGTACTTTTCGTAGAGCGCGTGGTCGGGATGGTCGGGCAGCGAGGGGTGATTGACCTTTGCGACCTTGGGATGATGCGAGAGAAATTCCACGACCTTTTTGGTGTTCTCGGCGTGGCGCTCAAGTCTCAGAGAGAGAGTCTCGGTGCCCTGAAGCAGCAGGAACGCCGCGAAGGGAGAGATCGTCGCGCCCTCGTCGCGCAGGAGAATGGCTCTGATGTAGGTCACAAAGGCAGCGGGGCCGACCGCGTCGGCAAAGGAGATGCCGTGGTAGCTGGGGTTCGGAGCGGCGATGGGAGCGTACTTGCCGCTCGCCTTCCAGTCGAACTTGCCCGAATCGACGATAACGCCGCCGAGGGTCGTTCCGTGACCGCCGATGAACTTGGTCGCCGAGTGGACGACGATATCCGCGCCGTGCTCGATTGGACGGATCAGATATGGCGTTCCGAAGGTGTTGTCGACTACGACCGGAAGTCCGTGCTTGTGCGCGATTTCGGAGATGGCGTCGATGTCGGGGATATCGCTGTTCGGGTTGCCGAGGGTTTCGAGGTAGATCGCCTTGGTTTCGGGACGGATGGCGCTCTCAAGCTCGGCGAGATTATGCGCGTTGACAAAGGTGGTCTTTACTCCGAACTGCGCGAGAGTGTGCGCGAGGAGATTGTAGGTGCCGCCGTAGACCGTTTTCTGAGCGACGATGTGATCGCCCTGCTGAGCGAGCGCCTGAATCGTGTAGGTGATAGCGGCGGCTCCCGAAGCGACGGCGAGAGCGGCTACTCCGCCTTCAAGCGCGGCTATGCGCTTTTCAAAGACGTCCTGAGTGGAGTTGGTGAGTCTGCCGTAGATATTTCCGGCGTCGGAGAGCCCGAAGCGCGCTGCTGCGTGCTCGGAGTTGTGAAAGACGTAGGAGGTTGTGGCGTAGATCGGTACGGCTCTTGCGTCGGTTGCCGGGTCGGGCTGTTCCTGTCCGACGTGAAGCTGAAGTGTTTCGAATTTGTAGTTGCTCATTTTAGTTTCCTCTTTTCCTTGATTTTCAGTTATAAATTAAAATTGCCGGGAAGATCTGATGATCCTCCCGGTCAGACGTGCCAGACCATTGGTCAGGTATTCGACGGAGAAGGCATCAGAAAAGCATCGGTGCAGCACATCTGCATCTCCGTCCATATCATAGTGAAGCCTATGTCAGAATAGCTTTTCATC
>CACXED010000306.1 GCA_902766575.1 uncultured Ruminococcus sp.
AGCGGTATCATGAGCACCATCCACGCTTACACCGGCGACCAGATGATCCTCGACGGCCCGCACCGTAAGGGCGACCTCCGTCGTGCTCGCGCAGGCGCTGCTAACATCGTTCCGAACTCCACCGGCGCAGCTAAGGCTATCGGTCTCGTTATCCCCGAGCTCAACGGCAAGCTCATCGGCTCGGCTCAGCGTGTTCCGGTTCCGACCGGCTCCACCACTATCCTCACCGCTGTCGTTAAGGGCAAGGACGTTACCAAGGACGGCATCAACGCCGCTATGAAGGCTGCTTCCTCCGCTTCCTTCGGCTACAACGAGGATCCGATCGTCTCCTCCGACGTTATCGGCATGAGATTCGGCTCGCTGTTCGACGCTACTCAGACCATGGTCTCCAAGATCGACGACGACACCTATCAGGTTCAGGTCGTTTCGTGGTACGACAACGAGAACTCCTACACCAGCCAGATGGTCCGCACCATCAAGTACTTCGCAGAGCTCGCGTAAGTCTTAACTTCAATAAAAAAATAAAAAAATGAACTCCCGGGGGAGCCGGTTTTCCGAATCCCCCGGGAGTTTTCTGTCAGATTGTTTCGTCTGTTCCGAAAAGACGCTTCAGAGCGTCGCCCGCCGTCTGATAACCGGCGGCGTTTTTCGGGTCGAGCCTTCCGTCGCTGCCCGAGATCAGCTCTCCGGAGAGCGCCCACTTCATCGCCGCGAGCGCGTAATCGCTGACCTTTTTGCTGTCCGAAAAGGCGGTCAGCTCAGCGATCTGCGAGATATCCATGCCCTTGTACCCGGCGTATCTATAGAGTATCGTGACGAGCTGCTCGCGGGTCAGGCTGTCGTCGGGACCGAATTTTCCGCGTCCGTAGCCGTAGACCAGCTCGTTCTCATACGCCCAGATCAGCGCGTTTTCATAGTAGCTGCCGCTCTCTGCGTCCTTGAAGCTCAGGCTGCCCGAGACCTCCGGCTCGCCCTCGAGCTCGTAGAGCAGGGTCACGAACATCGCTCTGGTGAGCGTCGAGCCGTCGCTGCCCGATTTGTCGAGCACTGTCTGCCATGCGGCGTCGATGTCGGCGAGCATCGGCTCGGACGGGAATCCGCCGGGAATGTCGCCCGGCATATTATCGCCCTTGCCGTCGGGAAGCGCGGGACGCTCGCCGTTGTCGGGGAGAGCAGGGGATCCGCCTTCTCCGGGAAAATCGGGGATTTCGCCATCGGTCGGGAATCTGTCACCCTTGCCGCCCTTGTCGAAGCCGCCGTCTGGGCGCGCGCCGTTCATGCCGCCCATAGCGCCGCCTTTGCCGCTGTTTGAAGTTCCGGACTGAGCCGCGGCGCTTGAGACTGTCTTCCCGTCGTAGACGAGATTATAGCTCTCGCCGTCCTTGAGGTCAGCCGACGAGAAGAACACATATCCCGCGTTGCAGAGCGCTTTTCCGCTGTAAAGCTCCTTGCCGGACGAGTCGGTTATGCTGAACTCGCCGTCCATCGGTATCATAGCCTGATCGGCTGTCAGCGCCTGACCCTGACCGCCTCCGAAGCCGCCTTTACCGCCGAATCCGGTCATTCCGGTAGCATTCGAGCTGAACGCCGCGTAGGACTGGGACGCGCTCAGGCTCATGCCCATGCCCGAGCTTCCGCCCGCTGCGAGCACAGTTCCTCCGGTGAGGGTTATCGTGCTGTCAGCGTCTAAAGGCTGCTCGCTCGTCGCGCTGTAGGTCCAGACCGAGATATTGCCGCCCGAGATGTCAATCGTGCCGTTCGAGTCGATTCCGTCTCCGGCAGTGGTGTCCATCACGAGATTTCCGCCCGAGATTTTAATCGTGAACTTATAGCCCGAAAGGTCGGAGTTTCCGGCGTTGATGCAGTCGTCGCTCGAGTGTATCGTGATATCTCCCGAGAAGATGCTGATATCTGCTCCCTCGATACCCTCGTTTGATTTGAGAATATTGATCGTCGGCCCGGCGGCGCCGGTCTTGCCGATATTCAGCGTGTAGTCGGAGTGAATGCC
>CACXED010000307.1 GCA_902766575.1 uncultured Ruminococcus sp.
AGCTTGTCAAGCTCGATATACTGCTCAACGGCGATATAGTCGACGCGCTGTCGTTCATCGTCCACGAGGAAAAAGCCTATCCTCGCGCCCGCAAGATCACCGAAAAGCTCAAGGACAACATCCCGCGCCAGCTTTTCGAGATTCCGATTCAGGCGGCGGTCGGCGGCAAGGTCATCGCCCGCGAGACTGTCAAGGCTATGCGCAAGGACGTCCTCGCCAAGTGCTACGGCGGCGATATCACACGAAAGAAAAAGCTGCTCGAAAAGCAGAAAGAGGGCAAGAAGAAGATGCGCCAGCTCGGTTCGGTCGAGGTCTCGCCCGAGGCGTTCATGGCTGTGCTGAAGCTCGACGACGAGAGTTGAGGACTGCGCTATGAAAAAACCGCTCGGACTTTATATCCACATCCCCTTTTGTCAGGCAAAGTGCGCCTACTGCGATTTTTACTCAATGTCGGGCGCGACAGAGGAGAATATGAGCCGCTATGCCGACGCTCTGCTTCTGCAGATGCAGGACTATTCAAAGGCGGCTAAGGCTTATATCGTCGACACGGTGTTCATCGGCGGAGGAACGCCGACCGTGCTGACCGTTAAGCTGCTTTCGGAGATAATCGACGGCATCTACCGGAATTTCGACGTGTCGAAGAACGTCGAGTTCACTCTTGAGGCAAACCCGGCTACTGTCAGCACCGGGAGCCTTTCAAAATACCGTCACGCTGGAGTCAACCGTCTGAGTCTCGGACTCCAGAGCGCCAACGACGACGAGCTGTCGGCGCTCTCGCGAATACACTCGAGAGCCGATTTTGAAGCGAGCTACTATGCCGCGAGAAAGGCTAAATTCGACAACATCAACGTCGATATAATGTACGGAATACCGCTCCAGACCGCCGAGAGCTTCACGCGGACGCTCGATTACGTCACCGGGCTCGCTCCCGAGCATATCTCGATGTACGGGCTGAAAATCGAGGACGGAACGCCTTTCGCGCTCAGACGCGACTCGCTGATCCTGCCCGACGAGGACACCGAAGCGGATATGTACTTCGACGGCATACGCTATCTCGAAGCCAAGGGCTATCGGCACTACGAGATCTCAAACTTCGCGCGCCCGGGCTTTGAGTGCCGTCACAATCTCAAATACTGGAACTGCGACGAGTATCTCGGGCTCGGCTGCGCCGCGCACTCCTATTTCTCGAATATGAGATTCTCGTTCAAGCGGAACATGGGGCTCTATATCGACGCGATGGAGGCTGACATCGAGGGCGGAGGTATGCTGACCGACGACGGAACCTCGATCTCGCACGACCAGTTCCGCGCCGCCGAGCTCGTCGACGAGATGTATTCGATAGCTCCAGGCGAGCGGGTAGGGGAGTATATAATGCTCCGGCTGAGGCTGGCTGACGGAATTTCATCGGCGGAGTTCGCAAGCCGCTTCGGGCTGAACTTCGACGCGATCTACGGTCGGAAGCTGCAGCTCTATATCGACAACGGCTTCATGACCTACGACGGCGACCGCTACGCCTTCACGCCGAAGGGAATGTTCGTCAGCAATTATATCCTCTCGAACATTCTCGATTTCGACGAGGACAGCCACATCATAACGTCGGTCTGCGACGGCAGCGACAAATAGTCAGCCGGCTCTCGCGGCAGCTGCGGCGAGATCGGCGACATTCCACCAGGCCGCGATGTATTCGTCACGGCGGTTCTGGTAGTCGAGATAGTAGGCGTGCTCCCAGACGTCGATGCAGATCAGCGGCAGTCCCTCGGGAACGTCCTGATTCGCGCTGACCGCGATGAACAGCCGTCCGCTCCGGTCGGAGCAGAGCCATGCGTAGCCCGAGCCGAAGACGCTCGCCGCCGCTTCGGAAAAGCGCTGTTTGAACTTGTCAAAGCTGCCGAAGCTCATCGCGATCCGCCTTGCGAGATCCCCGCGCGGCATACCCGAGGCTCCCGGAGCCATTGAATCGAAATAGAGCCGGTGATTGAAAACTCCTCCGGCGTTCCTCAGGATCGCTACCCGGTCGGCAGGCGGCAGAGCTCTCGGCGGGATGTGCAGAAGCTCGGTCAGCGAGAGCCGTTGGAGCGCCGGATATTTCGCGAGAACGGCGTTCAGCTTGTCGACATACGCCTGAAGATGCTTGTCGTGATGAAAATGCAGGGTCTCGGCGCTGATGTTCGGCTCGAGCGCGTCGTATTCGTAGGGCAGCGGCTCGTTGACA
>CACXED010000308.1 GCA_902766575.1 uncultured Ruminococcus sp.
CAGCTCGACCTCAATGAGACCGGCTTCAACGTCGAGCCTAATAAAGTCGCCGTCGCGGACTGCCGCGAGCGGTCCTCCGACCGCGCTCTCGGGCGAGACGTGCAGCACCTGCGTTCCGAAGCAGCCGCCCGACATACGCGAATCGGTTATGCGCACGAAGTCGTTTATCCCCATGCGCTTCAGCTTCGGCGGCAGAGGCATATAGTTTCCGTTCTCCGGCATACCCGGCGCGCCGACCGGACCGTATCCGCGCAGGATTATCACCGTGTCGGCGGTCATATCGGAGGAATCGTCGAGGAGATAGCGCTGACATTCCTTAAGGTCCTCAAAGACCTTGGCGCGTCCGCGGTGCTTCATGAGCGATGGGCTTGCGGCGCTGCGCTTGATGACCGCTCCGCCCGGTGCGAGATTGCCGCGCAGTATCGCGATACCGCCCTTTTCCTCGATAGGATTGTCGAGCGGGCGTATCATGCTCGTGTCGTAGGGCAGATCGGCGTCTTGCAGGTTCTCGCCGACCGTTCTGCCGCTGACCGTCAGGCAGTTGGTGTGAAGCATAGGCTCCAGCTCCTTCATCAGCGAGAAAACTCCGCCCGCACTGTGGAAATCGGTTCCGACCGCGCCGTCGCCGTGAGGCTTGACGTTGACTAGTACCGGAGTTTTGTCGCTGATTCTCTGGAAGTCCTCGAGCTCGAGCGGGATATTTGCCCGCCGCGCGATTGCGATGAGATGGATTATGAGATTCGTTGAACCTCCGCAAGCCATGAGGACGGTTATCGCGTTTTCGATCGACTCGCGCGTGATAATGTCAAGGCATTTTATATCCTTTTCGACCAGCCCGACGATAGCGCGTCCGGTCTCCTCGGCGATTCTCGCCTTTTCAGCCGATACTCCGAGCGACGACGCGGAATTCGGCAGGGCGATACCCATCGCCTCGGCGACCGTCTGACAGGTGTTTGCGGTACCCATTATCGGGCAGGCTCCGGCGCTGCCGTAGAGACAGCCCTCGTATTTCGTCATTTCGTCGAGCGTTATCTCGCCGGAGGTGTAGCGGTTGTAGATATGGAAGCTGTCGGTTCCGCAGACGAGCTGCTTGCCTTTGAAATGTCCCGGCAGCATAGCTCCGCCCGGCAGGAAAATCGTCGGCTTGTTTGCCGACGCCGCCGCCATGAGCTGCGCAGGCACGTTTTTGTCGCAGCCGCCGATGAGAACCACTCCGTCGAACGGATGCCGCGCGATCAGCTCCTCGGTGGTTTCCGAGAGCAGATTCCGGTAGATCAGGCTCGAAAGGTCGAAGAACACCTCGCAGATAGACATGGTATTGACCTCGAGCGGGAATCCGCCCGCCGCCCAGACTCCGCGCTTGACAGCCTCGGACAGCTGTCGGAAATGATAGTGCCCCGGATTTGTCTCCGCCCAGGTGTTGATAATGCCGATTATCGGCTTTTCGATGTCGCGGTCGGTGTAGCCCATCGACTTTAAGAGCGCGTTCCGTATCAGACCTGTCCGGTCGCCGCGCTTTTTCCATTCGTCAGAGTAATTGTTACGCATGATTTTTTTCCTTTTTTAATAGCAGTTGAGCGTTCTGAATTTACTAATATTTTAGCATAAATTCTTATGGTTGTCTACACTTTTATCAATGAAACAAAATGAAACATTTCAAAATGGACTTCGGGCTGAAAACCTCGGCGTCGCAGCGGTGGTCTGCCGCATTTTGTGATAACGGGTGACGCGGGATAATAAAGATTCAGCTATATGGCGAAACCGGAATGTAAATTGAAAATCGAATATAATGTAATATCTGAAAAAACAGATGTGTTGTATTCTTTTTTGCGATACTGTATAATACATACAGTACTGTGTAGAGAAATCAGTGCCGGAACAGATTTATTTGTCAGCAAAAACATGATAGTTTAGTCAGGTTATCATGCGGATTTGCCGAGGCTGAATCTGTTCAACAAAAAACAGCAGATACAGCGCCGAGACGATGAAATGTTGTCGGAGCGTTGGAACTGCGGAAATGTGAAAGGAACGTTTTATCATGAAAAAGATCGTCACAGGCATCGCAGCACTTCTTATCGCCGCAGCGGCAATCCCCGTATCGGCTGCGGGAACTACCGTAAAGAACGGTACCCCCGTTATCGACGGCAAGATGGACGACATCTACAAGCAGTCCGCTTCGGTCGAGATCGAAAACTTCGGCTTCTACATCACCGGCAAGACCGACGAGGATGTTACGGCTAACAAGGGAACGACCGTATATTACCTTTGGGACGAAAACTATCTTTACATCTGCGCAGAGGTTGTTGACAACACCGTGACCGCAAAAGAGGAGAGCGGCGTTGACTACAAGAAATACGAGACCAACGATAACCTCGAGCTTTACTACTGGGGCGCCGACGGAGACGAAAGCAACCGCGGAAACATCCACATCAACTGCCTCGGTCTCGGTCTCAGACTTGAGCTCAAGTACAAGGAGCTTGGCGACGTTATCAAGGCGGCTGGAACCGTAACCGACACCGGCTATATAACCGAGCTTGCCGTTCCGGTAACCAACTTCGAGCTTAAAGCCGGCAGCGCTTTCAAATTCTCGCTCCAGTACAACAACTACATTCCGGCTGACAAGGCTTCCATCGCAAGCGGATACCAGAAGACCGACGGTGCGGTTGACCTCGTTCTCTCGTCCGAGAAGGCTGTCGCAAAGAAGGACGCTAATGTGGATTCATCCGCTAAAACTCTCGACGCGGGCATAGTTTCCGCCGCTGCTGCTCTCGCGGCTTCCGGAGCTGCTTTCGTTTCTCTTAAAAAGAAAAAGAGATAAGTAGTAGTTCAAAATGGACTGCCGCACAAAGAATTTCCTTTTGCGGCAGCCCCTTTGTAATTACCTGTCCTTTGAATTTATGGAGGTGACAGAAAATGAAAAATCAAAAACGAATATTGGCAATGCTGCTTTGCGGAGGTGTAATGACAAGTATGTTGCCCACAGAGACGGCGGCGGTGACGCCTGTACAGTCTGAAACCACCCAAGCGGAATGGGATGAGGTCCGGAGTATTATCTCCCGGTATTATGGTGAATGGAACGAACCCGACACCGAGGGAGTGCTGAATACCCGTATTCCCAATACGGCTCTGCTCGGAAACGGCGATGTCGGACTCGCCTCGGCAGGAAACGATTCGATAAAGCAGTTCCTGATCTCCAAGAGCGATTTCTGGGAGTATAACGGAAATCCGACATACAGCAAATACGGAAGCCCGCTTCTCATCGGCACGTATTCGATCGCCGAGGCGGGAAGCCAGTCTACCGTAAACCTTGCGCGCACCTGTTCAAAGGTCACCGCAAGCTCCTACTACAATGAGCCTGACAACGGCATCTATTTCCCGCCCGAATACGCGGTTGACGGTCAGCTCGGCGACAGCTCGAACGCCGGCTACAGAGCGTGGGTTTCCGGAGTTTGCAAG
>CACXED010000309.1 GCA_902766575.1 uncultured Ruminococcus sp.
TGAGCTCCTCATCGCCGACAAGCGCGAGATATTCCTGTCCGACCGAATTTTCCTTCCACTTTCTGACTATCCGGTAGCCGATCGGTGAGAATACGACCTCCATCAGAAGCTCAGCCGCCGCTCCGGTCAGGGCGCAGGTGAAGCACTGAAGCAGGCTCCAGCAGAATCCGTCCCAGAATATCGGCGCGAAGAACACAAAGACTATCACCGAGAAGATGAAATTGTCAAAAAACTGCCCGATGAAGGTTGAAACATAGGTTCGGGTGATAAACGCCAGCCTGCCGTCCGGATTCTTTTTGAACAGTCTGCCTATCGCCCAGTTGAGACGGTTGTTGAGCACCGCCGAGCTGAGAAAGGCTATCGTGCTGCCGAGCAGGATGAACCATGTCCCGCCGAAGATGCTGTCAAAGACCGTATAGTCTCCGGCATTTGAGGGTATGATGCTCGCCGCGAAGAAAATCAGACAGCAGAGCAGATTTATCCCCGCTGCCAGCACCGATATCCGGTTGGATGCTCTCGGACCGAAGTGCTTGGTGATAACGTCCATGCACATAAAGGACAGCCACGAGATCAGTATCCCTCCGTCGAGCGCTATCCAGTCAAGCTGCAGCAGAGTCTTGTTTGCCAGCAGATTCATGCAGATCACGCTGACGACAAAGAGCGTCACGACCGTAGCCGGTATGCAGCGCAGCAGTATTTCAAATTCCCCTTTTTCTTTTTTGAGCCATGCACTGAGTTTTGACATTGAAGTTTCTCCGAATCTAATTTTTCTCCCGCGCTCCGCCATAGAACGGACAGCGGACGCCTATGCACTGATTGTTCATCGCCGAATGGATGCAGACTATTTTTCCGGGCTCCATCGTCACGCCGAGATTTTCCCGCGCGAAGCTCACTGCGGCGGTTATCGCGAGATAGGAGTCTCGCTTGCAGCAGCGCGGCCCACCGATCTTGCCGATCTCTCCGAGCGCGGCGGAGGTCATCCGGTTTGAAAGTCCCCACGCCTCGCCTGCAAGCGGCGACGAGCCGGTCGCTATCGAGACGAACATTCCCGCGCTGATCCCGGCTCCGCAGGCTCCCCAGAAGCCGCAGGCTCCGCCCGGAACCTTGCGTCCGCGGGTCTGCATCTCAACGAGCGCCGGAAGGAGGTCTATCTTCCCGCCCGCGTTTTTGTAAGCCGTCAGCAGCGCCGAGCCGACCATTACATGGTGCTCCGGCCCGTGCATATGGCAGAACGGCAGCGCCATCAGCTCACGGAGTATCTTCACCGGATCCTTTGAGGTCTCCTTCATGCAGACTGAGATGATCGAGTCCACGCCTTTCAGGTGACATTCGTCGCAGACATAATGTCCCGCCGAGCAGACAGTCCGGCTCAGCTCACGCTTTTTGCAGAGCGCGCACTCCATCTCCCGCTCCGACCCGAGATACACAAGCTCCGAGCCGCATATCAGACATTCGTCGTTCATTATTTATTACCATTCCCTTCGCCGCTTCAGTTCAAGAGCATAAAACGCCTTAACTATTATATCACACCGGCGCGGTTTTGTCCACATATATATTGAACAAAAATAATCTCTGAAGTGCTCGTCATGTTCCACAGCGGCTTGAGACCGCGGCTTTCGAAAAGACACAAAAACGCAGCCCGGTTTTGTCCGGACCGCGTTTTGCCGACTGTCAGTCCTGATCGGCTCTCAGAACGGCGTTGAGCATGACCGACGCGCCCTCGGTACAGTGCTCGGGAGTTGAATACTCCGGCTCACAGTGCGAAAGCCCTCCCTTTGACTGAACGAAGATCATCGTCGTCGGGAGCATATAGGACGCGAACTGAGCGTCGTGACCCGCTCCGGAATGAATATACCGGTGGCTGACTCCGAGCCCCTCCGCAGCGCTCTTAACGTAGCCGACGAGCTTCTTGTCCCAGTAGACCGTGTCGCGGTTCCAGGCCTTGACGACCTCGCAGCGGCAGCCTGCCCACTCGCGGTCGGCACAGCTCTTGACGATGGCAAGCACCTTTTCAAGCACCTTGGGATCCTCGTGGCGGGCGTCGATCGAAAAGTCGAAATAATCCGGCACGCAGGTGTGTACGCAGGGATGGCAGACGACCTCTCCGGTGGTGTAGACCAGCTCCGGCACGCCGAGCCTGTCGATCTCCTCATGCAGCCAGCAGAGCGCCTGAGAAGCCGCGTAGAAAGCGTCGCGGCGCTTCTTCATCGGGAAAGTCCCGGCGTGGACGGTCTGACCGTAGAAGCGCACGCGGTAGTTGAACATTCCGAGCACGCAGTCGACCACTCCGACGTCGCAGCCCTCGTCCTCGAGAATCGGTCCCTGCTCGATGTGGGTCTCGAACATATACTGGTATTTCTCGGGCGAGATGCGGTTCTTCCGTTCGCCCTTGAAGCCCGACGCCTCGAGCGCCTCTCCGAAGGTGGATTTATTGTCGAGTATGCTCTTGGAGTTCAGCATATCCTCATACTTGAATTTCTGCGCGATGTCCTCGGGCAGATAGTCGTAGCAGACAATGCCCGAGCACATCATCGCCGGAGGATAGAGCGAGCCCTCCTCGTTCGTCCAGATCATCGCGGTCAGCGGGTGCCTGTGCGGTATCTTTTCGGACGCGACAGTTTCGAGCGCCTCCATTGCGGACATTACGCCGAGGATTCCGTCGTAGTTTCCGCCGTTCTTGACCGAATCGACGTGCGACGCCATTACGATACGCTTTGCAGCCGGATCGCTTCCGGGGAGAGTGGCGTAGATGTTCGCGACGTCGTCGGTCTCGATCTCGGCGCCGATAGCCTTCATACGGCGAATGAACTCGTTTCTCGCCTGAATAGCCGCCGGAGAGAGCGAGTATCGGGTGATTCCGCCGTGTCCGGCGTCGCCGAAGGTCGAAAAGGTTTTGATTTTATCCTTCATTCTTTCAAGACTGCAAGTATACATGATAAATCCTGTCCTTTCGTTTAGCTTTTCTTTTTATTTTCCTCGCGCGGGCGTCTTTGCTCCGGAATCCGGCAGCAGCGCTCGAGCAGGGAACGCATTTCGCCGGTATCTATGAAGCAGGAGACGTCGCGCTTTCCGTCCCTGCTCTCGACGAGCAGATTGAACCGGTCGTCCCAGTCGTTCAGATAGACTGCGGCTCCGTCCGGATCAAAACCTCCCCGTCGGCAGAACTCGTCGAACTCCGCCGTTCTCCTGACATAGGCGTAGATTATCCCGTCCCACGGGAGCGCAAAGCTGAGCGTTTTCATGAACGGCGCTTTCAGTCCGAGCATCGCTCTGACCTCAGAGCCGCATTTTCCCATCTCAAAGGATTCGACAGTCCGGAAGTGATCGTATGGTATCAGCCGCCCGAGCGCGAGCTGCGGCTTATCGTATCTTGAAGCCGACATTGGCGGTCGTATCCCCCTTTCTCATAGCAGAGAATTTTTGTAAATGTCAAGTATTTCGTCGGGCGTCGGCTCTGCAAGACAGTTCTTGAGATTCTTCGCCTTTGACGCGATAGAGGCATATTCCTCAAGCTCGGCTGCGGTGAAGCTCTCGCGCTCACCGAGCAGCCTATTGAGCATATCGCCGACCTTGCTCACCGAGCCGAGCCCCATCGCTCCGAGGAGAGTCTGAACCTCGCTTTCATGAGTTTTCGCGGTGTGCTCAATGAATCCGGAGAGCAGCAGACCGTTCGCCCTGCCGTGGTCGATGTGCCGGAAATAGGTCAGCGAGTAGCCCATCGCGTGAGCCGCGGCGGTTCCGGTCTGCGCGATGCAGATCCCGCCGAGCAGCGAGATGTACTGGAGCTTTCCGAGCGAATCGTCGTCAGGCTCATCCGACGCGAGCTTTTCGTAAACCTCCGAAAAGCTCCGGCAGCCCTCAAGCGCCAGCATACCGCAGAGCGCGTCGGATTTTTTGTTGAGAAAGCTCTCGACGCAGTGCGAAAATGCGTCGATCGCGGTGTTCACTGCGGTTTTTCTCGGAAGTCCCCGGGTATATTTCGGGTCGAGCAGCGCGAGCTTCGGGAACATTACCGGCGACGACAGCGTGGTCTTGGTCTTAGCCGCGTCGTTTGTCAGGATCGAGTACTGCGTGACCTCCGAGCCGGTGCCGGAGGTGGTCGGGATGAATACGGTCGGCAGAGCGTCGCTGCCGTACGAGCCTGAGAACAGCAGCTCGGGCGCGACGTCCTGCGCGGCGAGCAGAGCCGCGGCTTTAGCGGTGTCCATCGGCGAGCCGCCGCCTATCGCCGCGATGAAATCGGCACTGCTCTCCCGAGCGGCAGCCGCGCACTCGTAGGCTGAGGCTATCGTCGGGTTGGGCTCGGCCCTGTCCCAGACCGTATACTCGATCCCCGCGCCGTCGAGCGCCGAGGTCAGGTCGTCAAGCGCGCCGCAGAGCTTCGCAGAGCGCCGTCCGGTGACGATCAGCGCTCTTTTTCCGAGCTTTACGAGCCGCTCGGCGCTGCCCCTGACACATTCCGCGCCCATGACGATTTCGGTGGGAAGATAAAAGTGAAGCATTGGAATCTCTCCGTTCCGGATCAAAGTGAGCGGTCAACCTCGCCGAGCACCTCGTCGACCTTTGCCAGCTCCTCTTTCAGCTGCTCGCAGGTGATGATCAGCGGCGGGGAGACGAAGATCATGTTCTCGTGCGAATAGGTCATGAAGCCCTTGGCGGCGAGCGCTCCGACTATCTTCTTCATTACGCCGTCGGGATCCTTGCCGTAGGGGACGAGCGGCTCCTTTGTCTCCCGGTCGCGCACCAGCTCGATCGACGAGAAAAGTCCGATATACCGCACATCTCCGACGCAGGGATGCTTCTTTTTGAGATCCTCGAGCAGCTCGCCGAGCACCTTTCCGCTCCTATTGACGTTGCCGAGTATGTCCGCGTCGCGATAGTAGTTCAGGCAGGCGATACCGGCGGCGCAGGCGAGCGGATGTCCGCTGTAGGTCAGTCCGCACATCAGCGTGTGGTCGTCGAAATACTCGGCGATCTTCTTTGAGACGACGACTCCTCCGAGCTGTACATAACCGCAGGTAACTCCCTTTGCAAAACTCACGATATCGGGCTTGACATCGAAATTCTCGAA
>CACXED010000310.1 GCA_902766575.1 uncultured Ruminococcus sp.
ATTAAAGCCGTCGGTGAGGACGCGATAGAGACCGACGAGACTTGCGATTTTGCGGCGGTTGACCGTGAGTCGGTATCCGAATGGGCGCTTGACGCCGTCTGCTGGAATGTCGAAAACGAAATAATGGACGAGTTCTCCGGCGCTTCCGGCTACTTCAAGCCGCAGGAGAGCCTGACCCGCCACGAGCTGAAAGATACGATCTCGGCGCTCGGACGCATCCTGTGTACCCCTCCCGAAAACTGATTCCACAACGATCACACGGCTCCCAGCCGTGCGGTCGTTTTCGCTTTGATCCGACAGGACAGATAAGGATAAAATATGCTGCTTACTGAAGAAATCAACGAAAAAGCCCATTACGACGTCATAGTCGCCGGAGGAGGTGTCGCCGGAGCCGCAGCCGCAATCTCAGCCGCGCGAGCCGGAAAAAGCGTCCTGCTGATCGAAAAGGCGCAGAAGCTCGGCGGACTTGCGACGCTCGGACTTATCAACTACTTCGTTCCGATGTGCAACGGCAGAGGAAAGCAGATCATCTTCGGAATGGCCGAGGAGTTCCTCCGCACCGCGCTGAAATACGGCTACGGCTCGATCCATCCCGATTTTGTGAACGGAGCCATCAGCCCGGAAAAGCTCGCCGGATACGCCGCAAGGGGCGAAAAGCCGCCGCGCTATCAGACCAAATTCCCCGCAGAGATATTCGCGCTACAGCTCACCGAGCTCTGCGTAGCCGAGGGCGTCGACCTGACGTTCGACAGCCTGCTCTCGCGTCCGGTCGCCGAAGAGACCGGAGGTCAGACAAAGCTGCTCGGCGTTGTGATCGAGAACAAATCCGGGCGCGAATACTATACCGCCGATATGTTCGTCGACGCGACGGGAGACTGCGATCTCGTATACCGCGCCGGAATCCCGACGGCTGAGCGCGGAAACTTCCATACCTACATCGGCTCAAAGATAACGCTTGACAGCTGCAGAAAGGCGGTCGAGACCGGAGATATCAAAAACGCGCTGACCGGTATCTGCGGAGGAGGAGCAAGCCTCTACGGCGGCGGGCATCCCAAGGACATCCCGCTCTATTACGGGTGCTCCTCCGATGATGTGAACCGCTATCTGATAAGCAATCAGCTCGAGATGCTGAAAAAGCTGAAAAAGGACGACCGGCTCTCCCGCGACGTCGTGACGCTCCCGGGAATGTGTCAGTTCCGGACGACAAGGCGCATCGAGGGCGATTATGTTCTGAAAGAATCGGACGTCTACCGGCATTTCGACGACTCGGTCGGAGCGATTAACGACTTTGACCGCCGGGATTTTCTCTACGAGATACCCTACCGGACGCTCGTCAACCGCAAGGCGTCGAATCTGATCACCTGCGGACGTACTGCCGCCGGAGACGGCTATGCGTGGGACGTGCTCCGGGTAATTCCCCCGGCAATAATCACCGGGCAGGCGGCGGGACTCGCCTGCGCGCAGGCGCTGGACGAATCGAGGGCTGTCGCCGACATCGACGTTCCTAAGCTGCAGCGCACGCTCGAGGCTCAGAACGTGCTGATCCACTTCGACGACGCGGATATTCCCGAAAAAAGCGACGATACCATCGAGCACAATGATTAAAAAAATATTGTCAACAAGGGTTGACAATAAAGAGCTTATGTGATATAATAGTACCATCTTTCGTCAACCGGAGTTGACAATTTGAAAGGATGGTACTATTTTTATGAAAATTCGCAGACTCGTTCAGGTCGCCATGTTCGCCGCGCTGACAGCGGTGCTGACGCTGATCTCAATCCCGACGCCGTGGGGAATCCCGATAACCCTCCAGACCTTTGCGGTTTCGCTGTGCGGCTATATGCTCGGAGCGTGGCAGGGGCTTGCGGCGATCGGAGTCTACATAGCGATCGGAGCGGTGGGACTGCCGGTGTTTTCGGGGCTCCGCGGCGGAGTACAGGTGCTCGCCGGAGCGACCGGAGGATATATTGTCGGATTTCTTTTCTTAGCTCTGTTCTGCGGACTCGGAGCGAAGCGGAAGATATATGTAAGTCTCCCGCTCGGATTTGCCGGACTGGCGATCTGCCATCTGCTCGGGGCATTGCAGTTCGGATATCTCACCGGACGTAACTTCCTCGAGGCGTTCTTAGTAGCGTCGGCGCCATATCTGATCAAGGACGCGGCGTCGATCGTGCTCGCGTATTTACTGGCTCTGAAGCTCCGCCGCTTTATAAAATAACTCACTCGCTCTGAGCGAGCGTATCCCTCGCGGCAGCCGCCGAGCCAATCAGCATGACCGCCAGCGCCGCGAAATACCGGAGCCCCAGACTCTCCCTCAATATGACCGCCGAAAGGAAAGTCCCGGCAAAGGGCGCGATCGAATAGAACGCGCTGGTCTTAGCCGCGCCGAGCTCCTTCTGCGCGGTCACATAAAGGGTTATGCTCAGCCCGTAGGCGGCAAAACCGAGCAGCAGAGCCGCCGGAACATAGGCAGGCTCGATCCCCTCTCCGACGGCAAAGGCGATAACCATCGAGCCCGCGCCCGAAAAAAGCCCTTTCAGCGTTACGATCTGATAGGCGCTCTTGTCTGAAATCTTCCGGGTGCAGTTGTTCTCAAGTCCCCAGCAGGCAGCTGCGGCGAGCACGAGCAGCGATCCCCAGGAAAACTCAAAGCTCGACATATCCTCAAACGAGAGTATCGCGCTCGAAAGTGCGATGAGCCCTATCGCCGTCCAGAGTCTCGGCGTCACCCGCTCGCCGAAAAAGATAAAGGCGATGACAGTCGTCGCGACGATCTCGAAATTATTCAGGAGCGAAGCGTTCGCCGCCGAAGCGCTCTCAAGTCCGAGCATCAGCAGTATCGGAGCGGCGATATCGAGGATAATCATCGCCGCGGCGTAAGGAAGATCGCCGCGGCTGAGTTTTTCATCCGGCGGTATGCTCCGGCGCTTTGAGAGGAAGATAAGTCCGATCCCGGCTCCGGCGCCGAGATAGAGTATCCCGGCGAGAGCAGTCGGGCCGATATGTCCGAGCAGCAGCTTGGAAAATGGCATATTCAGAGCGTAGAACAGCGCCGCGGCAACGGCGCAGAGTATAGCAAAGCCTTTGGTTTTCATATCAAGTCTCCCTGCGGCGGGAATTATGTAAAATCAGCTCCCGTAGAGAAAAGTATAGCACAGAATCCCGCTCAAGTCAAGCCCGAGCGAGATTTTTTCGGAGTTGCTATTGACAAATCAGAGATATTATGCTATAATGTAAACAGTGCGCCCGCCCGAGACGATATCCTCGGCACAGCTGCTGACCAAGCGGCGTCGGCAGGTCAGCGCAGGAAATCGGCAAAATTCAATATGTTTCCGTAGCTCAGCAGGATAGAGCGACCGCCTCCTAAGCGGTAGGTCGGGTGTTCGAATCACCTCGGGAACGCCACACAGACCCGGTAATATTTTGACATCCGGGTCTGTATTTCTTTCTAACGGGAATTAGAAGAAATCCCGATTCTGTCTAACAAAAACAGCCGTTTTTTCTAACGGCGTTTTCAGCCGGATTTCCGGAAATCTTCTAACAAAGGTGTTTGGTATGTTTCCCCTCTGACAAAAAATCTGTCAAAAGCGCGATTGATCTGGTACAATAAAAGTTGACACTCGCTCACAAAAGAATTATAATAATGTCTACTGATTAACCACCAACTTTTTGCATGGCATCAGCAAACCAAGCAGCCAATCCAAAAACTGCAAAAAGGCGCACTGAATCTTACGCAGATTCAGCAGC